>JALHTD010000109.1 GCA_022865555.1 Thermoanaerobaculaceae bacterium
TCGCCTCAGGGCCGAGATGGCGCGCGCCAACCCGTCGCGGCGCTCATCCCTCCTCGCCGCCGCGACCTACGAGGCGTTCCGCGAGAACGAGAAGGCCGCCAGATGGCGGCAGCTCGCCGAGGGTTCACAGACGCCCGCCACGACCCGCTAGGTTCAGCACGACTTCCTTGCCCTGCCTTTGAAGCCCGCCGCTCCCGGGATGGGCGTGCGCCTCCGACCGCGCGCATGTCTCTGTGGGGCACGCGCGGAGCGCCGGCCCCACACTTGCTGGAGAAAGAAGGTGCGCGGCTGAGGGCAGCCGCGCCACGAAAAGCGGGAAAGTAGCGCGGGCCAGACAAGAAGTGGGGCGGGCGCCCTCGCCCGGCCATGTTTCTGTGGGGCACTCCGCGCGTGCCTGCCGGCGCGGAGCGCCGGCCCCACATTCGCCAGGGGACAACGTGGTGCACGGCTGAGGGCAGCCGCGCCACAGGAAAAAAAAGGCCCCGGTCTGAAGACCGGGGCCAGGAGCTGCGTTCGAGAAGCGGTTAGAAGCGAACGCCGAGGGAGAGGACGAAGGTGCGCGGCGTCTGGTAGTCGGCCGGGGTGTTCGGCTTGCCGAACGTCGGGGCCTTCTTCCAGTTGGCGCCCATGGCGGAGCACTCGGCGGCGGTGGAGGCCTGCGGGCACTCCTTCGGGGTGCCGGTGAACGGGTTGAACGCGACGAGGCCCCTGCCGGCGTTCCTCGACGTGTAGACGGAGGAGTTCTTGTTCTGAATGCCCATCTCGTTGAAGGCGTTCCTGATGGCCGGCTCGATGAAGAACTCGAGGTTGCTGCTGCCCATCGGGACGATGAACGAGTAGGTGATGGCGAGGTCGGTGCTGGTGATGTTCTCGGTGCGGAACGCGTCGCGGTTCGCGAAGAAGTAGGTGACGCTGGAAGGCGGCGTCACGTAGCCGGGGTTGGTCACGTACGAGCGGATCGAGATGGTGCCGGCCGCGCCGTACGGGTACCCGGAGTAGAAGTTCTCCATGAGGCTCACGGAGAGGCGGTTGTGCTTGGAATTGATCGCGTCCCACACCAGCCACATGCGGGCGCGCTGGCGCATGTCGGCGGCCAGGTAGCCCGAGGGGTTGTACTGCGCGAACGCCTTGTACTCGGGGTACGTGAGGGTGGCGCCCGCCACCGGCCCGGAGCCGCCGGTCTCGCCGTTGAAGTTGCCCTTCAGGGTGGACCAGGTGTAGGCGAGGCCCAGGTTCCAGGCGTCGGAGAAACGGTACGCGAACGACACCAGCAACCCGTTGTACTTCCGCTCCAGCGCGGTGTCGGTGTTCGTGGTGTCGCGGATGTCGTACGTGTTGCCGAAGTCGTCGGTCACCTGCCCGGTGGTCATGTCGACCACGTTGGTGTAGAACTGGTGGTACTCGCGCGCCACATAGTCCATGCGGACCATGCCCTTGGTGCCCAGCCGCTTGGCGAAGCCGATCGAGGCCTCCGAGGCGTACGGCGAGATCAGTGACTTCAAGATCACCGCGTTGACGCCGGGGACGCTCGCGAACGAGAGCAGCTCATTCTGCTGCGCCTGGGTCAGCGAGCTGAACCAGTCGTACGCCTTCTGGATCGCTGCCTTGTAGTCGAGCAGGCGGCCCGCGGCGATCTCCTCCGGCGTGTTGATGTCCGGCCCGTAGTAGTTGTAGTACAGGGAGGCCGGCTGGCCGCCCGCCGCGTTGGAGTCGCCCTGGCTGTTGGAGATCGACATCACGTACTCGCCGTAGCTCGCGTTGAACAGCCACTCGCCGTCGCCCTTCGGGTCGAACGTCACGCCGAGGCGCGGGCTGATCTTGCTGTCGTCGGAGGTGACGGCGCCGGAGGCGTTCACGCCGTGGTTCTTGTCGTAGCGCAGGCCGATGTTGAACGACCAGTTGTTGTTCAGGCGCCACTTGTCGTTGAGGAAGATCGACTGGGTCTGGAAGTTGTTGCCGGTGGTCAGCTCGAAGATCGGCGTGTAGTTGAACCACGAATTATCGGTGCCGCTGATGAGCACCGGGTACGGCGTGCCGGTGGAATCCACCTTCAGCGTGCCGTCGTCGTTGAGCACCTCGCCGTCAACGATCAGCTGGTAGCTGGAGCCCGACTGCCAGTTGTTGGCCTTGCGCTTGTCCTCGAACTGGTCGAAGCCGAGCACGATGTCGTGCGAGCCGGCGCCGGCGGTGGAGAGGAACCACGACCCCTTAACCAGGATGTCCTGGTTGTCGCGCGTTTCCCCGGCACCCGGGCAGACCGCGCAGAAGATCGGCGAGCCATAGACCAGCCCCTCGGCGTAGTTGCTGAAGTCCTCCAGCGGCGTGCCGTTCTGGATGTCGGTGTACCTCGATCCGGAGTTGAGGAACGTGAACTTGCGCTGCGAGTACTGTGCCTCGACGAAGAAGTTGTCGGACAGCACGCCGGTGTAGTTGAACGCCATCAGCTCCTCGGGTTGGCTGCGGTCGTAGATGCTGGGGGTGCCCGCGAATTTGAGACCGCTGACGGAGAAGCCGTAGTTGCTCTCTTTCACCTCGCGCTGGAAATACGAGCCGATGAAGCGGTGGTCCGCGGTGAGGGAGAAGGTCAGCTTGCCCTCGTAGCGGGTCTGTTCCTGGTTGTACTGGTAGGGCTCGTCGGTGATGTAGAACTGGCGCGCCGCCGAGGTCTTGGAGGAGCGGCCGGCGCCGAAGAACCAAAGCTTGTCGGTGAA
>JALHTD010000110.1 GCA_022865555.1 Thermoanaerobaculaceae bacterium
GGCGGCGGCGCGGGAGCTGACGGGCGATGTGGCTTGAGGAGGTGCAGCGGCTCCTGGCGGCGGCGCCGGTTCGCCGCAAGCCGGCACACGAGGGGTTCATGGCCTGAGCGGTCCTGGTGCCGCTCGACGTCGCGGCCGGCCTCCGAGGAGGCCGAGGCGGTGGTGCAGGTGCCGTTCACGTACCTCGCGAATCCCGAGGCCGTGGAGGAGCAGGAGCTGGAGATCGCGGGGGAGAGGGTGGTCTCACCCGTCTACCACTACCGCAATCACCGCATCTGGGGTGCCACCGCGCGCATCCTCGCCGACCTCGTGGGCCGGCTCACCGGCGGGGTGGCGGCGGCGGGGGAGTGATGGCGGAGTCCAGGACGTCCTGGGCGCGGCGCGTGGCCTCCGCAAACTGGAGCGCCTCCTTGGCGGTTGCCGGCGCACTGGGGAGAGCTGCCACGATCGCGAGCTCCCTAGTGGCGTCCTGCCAGTGCCTCTGGGCATGGTAGGCGACCCCGAGCAGGTAGTGGGCGTCCGGGTCCTGTGGGAACAGCGTCATGAGGTTGACCAGGACGGCCTGCGCGTCCGCCGGGCGTCCGGCGTCGAGCAGGCAGCGGGCGCGCAGCAGGCTCGCCTTGGGCTCCTCGACCCTGGCGCCGTCCAGTGTCGAGAGCGCCTCGTCCAGCTTGCCCAGGCGGCGCAGCGCCTCGACCAGCACCAGGTTGAACTGCCCTTTTTCGGACTTGATGGCTACCTGCAGCTTGTCGGCGGCGGCGGCGGGATTCCCGCTCGCGAGGTAGGTCGCCCCCAACCCTCCGGTCGCCCAGTTGTCGTCCGGTTTGACCTGCAGCGCGCGCTGCAGCTGCTGGAAGGCGGCGGTCGGCTGGCCGTCGGTGAGTGCGATCTGGGCCCGCACCACCCTCGCCTCGAAAAGCGTGCCGTTGGTCGCCAGCGCCCTGTCGAGCGCCTCGCGGGCCGAGGCCAGATCGCCCATGCGTGCGGCGAGCAGCCCGAGGGCCGCCCACGCCCGGTCGTTGCCGGAGTCCACCTCGACGACGCGGCGGAACGCATCCCGCGCGCTGGCGAGGCGTCCGCGCCGCAGTTCCACCTCGCCGAGCGACATCAGCAGATCGGGCTTCTCGTTGCCGAGCAGGGCGGTGCGCAAGACGCTGTAGGCATCGTCCAGCTTGCCTGCCTCCATGAACGCCTCGGCCTCGAGCTCGAGCGCGGGCATGCACGACGGCTGCGCCGAGAGCACCCCGTGCAGAAAGGAGATCGCATCCTGCGGCCGACCCGCGGCGAGCATGCGGCGGGCGTCGAGCAAGGCCTCCAGAGGCACCGGCGAGGTCCCCGGCAATGCCTGCGCCGAGGCCCGCATCGCTGCCACGCGACCGCGCAGCTCAAGCGCGTCGGCGCTCCGACCCAGGCGGTCGAGCACCTCGGCCTTCACGTCGAGCACGTCGGGGAGCGTGTTCGGTGGGGTCGAGGCCTCGAGCACCTCGATGCTCGAAAGGATCGCCTCGACGGCCGTACTATCCGTGGCCTGTGCCAGCCGCTGCCGGATCTGGGCGAGCGAGCCGGCACCAGTGCCCGTCCGCACCGGTGCCGTACCGACCACCGGGGTCGGCGGGGCGTTCAGTCGTGTCTTCACGCGGTTGAACAGCTTGATGAACTCCGGCTCGTAGAACTCGGGGACGAGCTCGAGCTGAGGTGCATCCTTGAGCGCCGCGGTGAGGGCCTCGTCGGCCTTCGTCCGTTCCCGAGCGTTGAAGTAGGCCATCGCGAGCTTGACCCGGATCTCGGCGCGCCTGCCGGGGTCCGGCTCGGCGTCGGCCGCGGCGGCGTAGAGCTTGGCGGCAGCCTTGAAGTTGGCGTTCTGGAACGCCTTGTCACCCTCGGCCAGCGGCGCCTGGGCGCTGGCGACGGCCGCCACCAGCAGGACGATCGTGGCCACCACGGTGGCTGTGCGCATGCCGGAAGTCTAGCAAAAGCGTCGGGGGGCCGAGCTACTGCGGACGCACGACCCGGGTCTGCTGGCTGGCGGCCGCGACCTCGGTCTGCTCGCGGTACTCCGCGCCGTCCGGCCAGACGACCCGCAGCTCGTGGGTGCCTGCCTCGACTTTGCGGTCCCGCACCGGCAGTGGTCCGAGCAGGTTGCCGTCCAGGTTGACGCTGGCACCCTGGACGGCAACGCCGAAGTCGTTGACGACGGTGAGCAAACCGAACGGCGGGAGGTGCAGCGTGAGGGTCTGCCCCGCGCCGGTCACCTCGACCTCACGGGTGGCCTCGCGGTAGCCGGGAATGCGCTGACGGACGGTGTGCTTGCCCACC
>JALHTD010000111.1 GCA_022865555.1 Thermoanaerobaculaceae bacterium
CCCTCAGAATGTCGCCCATCGTGTCCCCACTGGGGACGAGGTTTCGTACTCGAACCTTGATCGTGTAGTTCCCAATCGTTGCCCCGGCCGCGCAGCTCAGGCCTACGCTCGCCGTGCCGCTCGCGTCGGTCATCGCGATGGGTACCTGGTATCACCTTCTCACCTTCTTGCGGCTCGCCACCGTCAAAGAAGGCACTCAACCTCGCGGGTGTTCGTGCCTCGCCTCGCGGAGGTACCGGCCGAGGGCGTCCTGCCAGGGCGGCAGCTCTGAGCCCAGGATCCTGCGCAGCTCCGAGGTGTCCAACACCGAGACGGCCGGGCGGGGAGCCTGACGGGCGGCATCGGCGGTCGAGATCGGCACGACCTCCACATCGGAGCCAAGCTGGCGGACGATCTCTTGGGCGAACTCGAACCAGGTGGCGTTGCCGGCGTTGACCGCGTGGATCACGCCCTGGGCACCGGTCGTGAGCAGGCGCAGCAGGGCGTCGGCCAGATCGACCGCGTAGGTCGGGCAGCCGCGCTGATCGCTCGCGACCCGCAGCGTCTTCGCACCGGCGTCGAGCTGGCGGCGGATCGCGGCCACGAAGTTTTCCCCGTCGCCGAACAGCCAGGCGGTGCGCACGATCAGGTGCCGACGAGCGAGCTCCGCCGCTCGCTCCCCTGCGAGCTTGGTGCGGCCGTAAGCGGAGACCGGCCTGGGCGGGTCGCCTTCGCGGTACGGCCGGTCCGCCTTGCCGTCGAACACGTAGTCGGTCGAGAGCTGCAGGAGGATCGCCCCGACCGCCTCGGCGGCCCGGGCTACGTTGGTCACCGAGGTTCCGTTGACGACAAGCGCCGCTGCCTCTTGCTTCTCCGCGGCATCCACCGCAGTGAACGCCGCGCAGTTGATGATCGCGTCGGGACGCACGCTGGCCACGGCGCCCTGCACCGCGGCGGGTTCGGTGATGTCGAGCTCCGGCAGGTCGTAGCCGAAGAACTCGTGCCCGTGCCCGGGCGCCGCGTGCTGCAGCGCCCGGCCAAGCTGGCCCCGGGAGCCGGTCACCAGGAGGCGCACGCGCACCTCCTGCCCCCGCCCCTACCCATTTCGTCGAGCAGCAACGCGAGTACGCGCGGAGCGCATCGTCTTCGTGCGTCTCTGTGGGGCACGCGCTCCGCGCGTGCCTGCCGGCGCGGAGCGCCGGCCCCACATCTTCTTGCGTCTCTCCGTAGGGGTGGCCCTTGTGGCCGCCTGCGTTCGGAAGCGGCGGTCAACTCAGTCGTCCTCCGTACTGCTCCTGGTAGTAGCGGCGGAACTCCCCGTCGTGGTCCTTGATCGGGCGCCACCACGCGTCGTTGTCCGCGTACCAGCGCACGGTCTCGGCGAGCCCCCGCTCGAAGGGGACCTGCGGCCCCCAGCCGAGGGCGCGCAGCTTGGCGGCATCCAGCGAGTAGCGGCGGTCGTGCCCGACGCGGTCGGCCACCGGGCGGATCAGGCTCTCCGGCTTGCCCAGCAGGCGCAGCACCTCGCGCGTGACCGAGATGTTCTCGCGCTCGTTGCCGCCGGCTATGTTGTAGACCTCGCCGTCCACGCCGTACTCGAGCAGGTGGAGGACCGCCCGGCAGTGGTCGAGCACGTGTAGCCAGTCGCGCACGTTGCGGCCGTCGCCGTACAGCGGCAGCGGCTCGTCGCGCAGGGCGTTGGTGACGAAGAGCGGGATGAGCTTCTCGGGGTACTGGTACGGCCCGTAGTTGTTGGAGGCGCGCGTGATCACGACGGGCACCTTGTAGGTGGCCCAGAACGCGAACGCCAGCCGGTCGCCCCCGGCCTTGGAGGCCGCATAGGGGTTGCGCGGGTTGAGCACGCTCTCCTCGGTGAAGGAGCCCTCGCCGATCGAGCCATACACCTCGTCGGTGGAGATCTGCACGAAGCGCTCGAGGCCCACCCGGCGCGCCTCCTCCAGCAGGACCAGGACGCCCTTGATGTCGGTGTCGATGAAGTGCCCTGCCACCAGCAGCGAACGGTCCACGTGCGTCTCGGCAGCGAAGTTCGCGGCGAGCTGACACCCCGCCATTGCCGCCCGCACCACCTCGGGGTCGCAGATGTCGCCGCGCACGAACCGGTAGCGCGGGTCGTGCTCCACGTCCTTGAGGTTCTCGAGACGGCCGGCGTAGGTGAGCTTGTCGAGGTTGACGACCTCCCAGTCCGGGCGTTCGGCGAGGACGAAGCGGACGAAGTTGGAGCCGATAAACCCGCAGCCACCCGTGATCAGGATCCTCGAAGTCATCGCCCGTTCCCTGCCATCCTGCCTCAAAGGCCAGGCACCGGCCTGACCGTCCTGCCCCGGACCGCCCGTCAGTGCTGCGTCAGAAGGCCCAGCAGATACTCGCCGTACCCGGACTTCGCGAGGGGCTCGGCGATGCGGCGCAGGTGGCCGTCATCGATGAAGCCCATGCGCCACGCGACCTCCTCGGGGCAGGCGATCTTGAGCCCCTGCCGCTGCTCGACCACTTGCACGAAGTTGCACGCCGCCAGAAGCGACTCGTGAGTCCCGGTGTCCAGCCAGGCCGTGCCCCGACCGAGAAGCTCAACCGCCAGCTCGCCCCACTCCAGGTAGCGGCGGTTCACGTCCGTGATCTCCAGCTCCCCGCGCGCCGAGCGCCCGAGCGAGTGGGCGATCGAGACCACCCTGTTATCGTAGAAGTAGAGCCCCGTCACTGCGTAGTGGGTCTTCGGGTGGGCCGGCTTCTCCTCCAGCGAGACCGGGCGACCCTGCCCGTCGAGCTCGACCACGCCGTACCGCTCGGGGTCGCGCACCCAGTAGGAGAAGATCGTGGCGCCGCGCTGCCGCGCCGCGGTGGCCTGCAGGCGCTTGGCCAGACCCTGCGCGTAGAAGATGTTATCGCCGAGGATCAGGCAGACGCTCTCCCGGCCGATGAACTCCTCGCCGATCAGGAAGGCCTCGGCGATCCCGCCGGGGGTCGGTTGCTGGGCGTATGAGAGGCGGATGCCCCACTGGCTGCCGTCATTGAGCAGCGTCCTGAAGAGCGGCGCATCCTGGGGCGTCGTGATGACCAGGACATCGCGGATGCCGGCCAGCATCAGGGTGGAGAGCGGGTAGTAGATCATCGGTTTGTCGTAGACGGGCACGAGCTGCTTCGACACCCCGAGCGTGATCGGGTGCAGGCGAGTCCCTGAGCCACCGGCGAGAATGATGCCCTTCATCGTGCCTCCGTGGAGTATTGTACGCGGACCCGGCACCAGCCCGTGTGGTGGGACCGGCGGTTGCCACGCGCCGGCAGCCCGCCGATGGAATAGACTATGGAGCCCGGACCATTGTCGAGGGTGGTCGAGGAGGCAGCGTGAGCAAGACCCTGGTGTTGGGACCACAGCACGAGCAGTCCATCGCGGACCGCGACTCCAACCTCATCCCCAACGGGGAGGAGCAGACGCGCATGATCCAGATCGCCGACCACGTCGGGGCGATCCTGGACCTCCTGCAACTCGACCGCAAGGATCCGAACCTTCTCGGCACGCCCGAGCGGGTCGCCAAGATGTACTTCGAGATGTTCCACGGCCTCGTCGAGGGGGCCGAGCCCACCGTCACCACGTTCCCCAACGAGGAGAACTACCAGGCCATGGTGATGGAGCGCGACATCTCCTTCTACTCCATGTGCGCCCACCACCTGGTGCCGTTCTACGGCCACGCCCACATCGCCTACATCCCGAACCGGCGCATCGTGGGGCTGTCCAAGCTCCCACGGATCCTCGAGTTCTACGCCAAGCGCCCGCAGATCCAGGAGCGCCTCACCGAGCAGGTCGCCGACTACCTCGCGAACAAGCTGCAGCCCCTCGGCGCGATGGTCGTGATCGAGGCGCGCCACCTTTGCGTCGAGATGCGCGGCGTGAAGAAGCCCGGCGCCCTCACGATCACCTCGGCGATCCGCGGCTGCTTCGAGGACCGGAAGGTACGCGGAGAGTTCCTCCACTTCCTCGGAAGGACGAAGGAGTGGTAGACGAGGCCCTGGGCAGGAGGGTCTCCGAAGAGCTTTCCGGCTGGGTGCTGGACGGCGAGGAGCTGGTCGGACTCTGGCGGTTTCCCGACTTTGGCGCGGCGCTTGCCGCCGCGGTGCGGGCGGGAGCGCTGGCCGAGCGCGCGGACCACCACCCGGACATGCACATCGGCTGGGGAAGGCTCGAGGTCCGCCTCACGACCCACAGCGCGAAAGCGCTCACCGTGCGCGACGTGGAGCTCGCCGGCAAGGTCGGCAAGGCGCTCGGCCCGCCCCAGGGGTAGCGCCGGCACGCGCTAGAACGCCACCTGGACGAAGAGGTACACCCGGGTCGCGGCCGCCAGGGCGCTCCCGTCCGCGGTGACCTTCTGCTTCTCGTCGAAGGGCTTGCCGGCCTTGGCCTTGAACGGCTCCAGGATGACGCGCGCGAGGCCCCGGCCACTGGCGTCCTCGAGGAGCAGCACGGTGGTCAGCGTGGCCTTCTTTTCGGCCGCGTTGCTCCCGACGACCTGCGCCTGGCACTTCACGGTCTCGCCGGCCCGGACCTCCTGCTGCGCGGTCAGGGTCACGCTGTCGAGGAGAACCCCCTGCACGTCCGCGCGCACCGCTATCGGCTGCCCGAGGCTGAAGGGGTAGTCACTCTGAAACGGGTTCTCGGCGGGAGCGTAGGCGGGACCTTGTTGCGCAGAGGCGAGGCCCGCGATCACCGTAGCAAGCAGCGCAAACCGCACGCGATCCATGCCGACCTGCCCGAAAGGGCGAATCCAGACTCGCGCGATGGTCACGTTCCCGAGTCTACCCCACGGTCTGCTCGGCTGCCAGAGCCGCCCCGCTTCATGCCTGGCGTCACCGGCGGTCAGCGGACCTGCTGGGCAATCTCCCGGGCCAGCGGCCCGAGAGCTCTCTCGGTGGACCGCTCGATGGTGAGCGTCGTGTACTCGATGGTCGCGGAAAGCGAGCGCCCCCTCGGCCGCCCGGTCGCCACGTCGTAGCACGTCACGGTGACCCGGGACGAGTACGCTACGTCGTAGCGGTCCATGTACTGCAGCTCGCGCTGCCCGGCGGGGACCACCCGGGCCAGGGCGAGCACCGCCACGCCCGCACCGCGCAGGGCCCGGATCAACTCCTCCGTCCCGGGCTCACCCTCCCCGCGCACCAGGCCTTCGGTGGCCGGCAGCGTGGCCGCATCGAGAGGCTGCAGTCCGGCCGCCTGCAGCTCGGACTGCACGAAGCTCGAGACCGTTCCGACGAGAAGCTGCTCCCCGACCGCGGCGACAGCCACTCCGGCAAGCGCCGGTGCAGGCTGCTGCTCCTGCGCGCGTGCAGCGGCCGCCGAAACGGCCGCCGCACCGCGTGGGGCGGCGCGTGATCCTCCACGTGAGCTCCCCTGCGGCGCCTCGACCTGCGGTGGCGAAAGCCGAGCCGTGCCCTGCGAGGCTGCCGCTGCGGCAGCAGCCGACTCCCCCGCCGCCGCCTGGGTCTGCCGGCCCGTCCCCGCGGGCCCGGCCGGCTGCCCTTGTCGCGTCTCGCCGGCCTCGCGCGTGCCGAGACCGGTTGACGCGCCCGGCACCGGAGCGGCCTTCCCCGCCTGCCTGGCCTGCGCGCTCGGGCCCCCCCACGGGAGGAAGCGCCTGACGAGCGGCGACCGCACGGCCAGGAAAAGCGCAACGGCCAGAGCGACCACGGTGACACCGATGACGGCGACGATCACGACCGGTGCCTTCGATCCCCTCGCCACGGACGCCGGCACAGGCAACGCCTGCGGTGCTGGGACGAGCGCCGAGGCGGCGGCGGCCGGAGCGGCGCCCGAGGCCACCGCTCGCGGAGGAGCAGCCTCCGAGGATGGGAAGACCACTCCGGCCTGGCCGGGCGCGGCTGGCGGCGCACCCGAGGGCATGCGCTCGGTCTCTCCGGCGAGCTCGAAGGCGCTCGGCAGCGTCGGATCCCGGCGGGCGGCCCCACCGGTCGCCGCGGCTGCCGCTGCGGCTCCCGCGCCGGCGAGGCCCCTCGATGCGACCCGCACACCCAGGGCCCCGAGGCACTCCTCCAGGTCCGCCACCAGCTCGTGGCAGCTCTGGTAGCGCTGGTCGCGGTCTTTCGCGATCATCCGGTGCACGATGCCACGCGTTTTCTCGTCCACCGCCTGGTTGAGGGTCGTGATGTCGGGCGGCTCCTCGTGGAGGATCTTGCGCAGCAGCGCCAGCGGGCTGTCGGCCTGGAAGGGCATCCTCCCGCTCAGGACTTCGTAGAAGGTCACGCCCAGCGAGTAGATGTCGGTCCGCTGGTCCACCGGCTGCGCCATGCACTGCTCGGGCGAGAGGTAGCCGGGCGTGCCGACGAGCATCCCCGTGGCCGTCAGCCGGGTGGCGGCGTCCTGCGGAAGGGCAAGCCCGAAGTCCGCGATCTTGAGCAGCCCGCTCTCGTCCACCAGAAGGTTGGCCGGTTTGATGTCGCGGTGGAGGAAGCCCCTGTCGTGCGCCACGGCGAGCCCGTTGGCCGCCTGCAGCATGTACTGCGTCGCCCGCGGGTTGTCGATCTTCCCCTCCTCCTTGACCATGGCGAGCAACGACTTGCCCTTCACGTACTCCATGACGAAGTAGTGCCGGCCGTTGTCCTCGCCGATGAAGAAGATCTGGATGATGTTGGGATGGCTGAGGGCGGCGGCCGCCTGGGCCTCGCGGACGAAGCGCGTCACGAAGCTGGGGTCCCCGGACAGCTGCTCGCCCAGCACCTTGATCGCCACGAAGCGGTTGAGCGACTCCTCGTGGGCCTTGTAGACGACCCCCATGCCGCCGCGCCCGAGCTCGGACACGATCGTGTAGTGGCCTATCTTTCCTGTGGCCATCGCGGTATCCCCCTCGCCCGGGCCGGTCCCTGGGATCGATCGTTGGCGCCCAGCGGCAACGCCACGCCGGCCGCGCCTACCACAACGGGGTCCTGGCGCGGCCGTCTACCACCGACACCCTACCGTCAGGGCGCCTGCACCATCATCCCCTTCTTGATCGCCCCCGCGCTGCCGTTGGTGACGGTGCAGATGGAGAGCTTCTCTTTGACCTGGCTCACCTTGATGCGGGCAACCTGCGTCACGCTCTGGTCGAGCACCTCGCCCGTGTCCGGATCGCGGACCACGTTGGCCTCGCCTACCACGAACTCCTGCCCGGTGCTCACGCCCTCGCGGGAGCCCCGGTTGATGTACACCTTGTCTCCGGCGACCTGGGCCACGGAGCCGGTCCAGGGGATCTGGGTCAGTTGCCCTACGAGGAAGTCGACGCCCTCTTTGCAGGCGGCGGTGACGGCCTTGCCGACGTTGTCCTTCTGGTACCCGCCGGCGTCGGCGCCCCACCCGCCGCCGCTGTAGCCGACGTCGAGCCCCTTCTTCGTCGAGACCCCGACCACGCTCTTCGAAGCCAGCACCTGGCCGGTGGTGGAGTCGACGATGTAGATGGTCGCGTTGACCTCACCCTTGCCACCCGCACCGCCGAGTCGAACACCGCCGATGTTCAGGCCACCGTGACCGCCTGCGGTGCTGTCCTGGACGTGCGTGATGGCGCCCTTGACGAGCAGTTGGGCCGGCGTCATCTGGCCCGTGGCCGGCGCTTTGGCGCCGCCCGCCGCGCGCCCCGAGGCCGCGAAATCCTGCTCCGCCATGGCTTCCTGCCGCATGTCCTTCTCCCCCAGGACGATGAACTTGCCGGTCTGGTTGAGCAGGTCGGTCATGATCGTGCCCCAGGCATCGCCGATTTCCCATTGACCGTGCCAGCCAGCCTTGTTCTCGAACTTGCTGACGGTTATCGAGTAGCGAAGCCCGCCCGTCTGGGCCAGGGCCAGGATCGGGATCGACGCAACCAACAGCGACAGAACCAGAACTCTGGACTTCCGACTCATGGCAGTTCCCCCTTGTTGAAATTGTACACGCGACCCGCGCCCGGTGCTTTCTGGGGTCTGTGACCCCCGCCTCCCCCCGCACGACGATTTCCGTCCGTTATGCCACTGCGTAAGGCTTCTGTTTTGCCCCGCGGGCCTCGAGCGGTCGCTCGGGCTGGGCGTCGAGCCCAGCCCTCCGACCCGCCTGCGCGTGCGACCGAGCAGGGACGTCCCGCGGTGGGGCCCCCCGCTGTTCGTATGAAGCGACGCCAGCGACACCCCACCACGGGACGCCCGCTCGGTGCCCGCACGCTCCAGCGTGATGGCTCCTGTGGCCCGCGGGGCGATCTCAACCCCCCACCCTTCGGCTAGAAACCTTGAAGCCGGGAATGAGAACCTCCTGTCCCACGACATCGCGAGCGTGTGGTCCTAGAGCGGGGGTGGGAGTTAGTTCCGCCCGGCGGGTGGGGCGGCCATGTCTCCGGAGGCCACGGGGACCCCAGCGTGCGAACCCGGGGTGGGGTGTCGCTGACGCGGCCCTGTGCGGACACCGAGGGGCCCCGGTCCCGGACGCGCTCCCCGGTTGTGGCCGGAGAAGAGCGAGCCGGGATTAACTCCCGGCGAGCGTGGGGGCTCGGGGGTCCAGAGCACCGGTCCGGTGGGCGGAGTGGTGCGGGACCCCCGCAAGAGATAGTTCGGCGCGCCGTGAGCGGGGCTGAACAAGGGCCGAGAAGCCCCGCACCCGCCGAGCAAAACAAAACCTCCACGGAGTGGGAGAAGACATCTCGGCCACCGCGGCGCCGGCACAACAAAAAGCTTCACGCAGTGAAACAGAAGAGTCGACCGCGCACCCACCCGGCAACAGAACCGTTCAGCGCTTCTTCGGTTGCTTCCGCAGCTCCTCCATGTTCTGGGCCTTGAGGACGCACATCGCCGTCATGTTGACGATGTCCGTTACCTCCACGCCACGCTGCAGCACGTGAACGGCCGCGTTCACACCGGCCAGGATGGGCCCGATGACCTCGACCTTGCCGAGCCGCCAGACCAGCTTGTAGGCGATGTTGGCGGACTCGAGGTCGGGGCAGATCAGCACGTTGGCGTCGCCCTGGATCGTGGAGAACGGGTAGGTCTCCTGAGCAATGCTGGGCTCCACCGCCGTGTCGGCCTGCATCTCACCGTCGATCACCAGCTCCGGCCAGCGCTCGCGGGCGATCTCGACCGCCTTCCTCACCTTGACCGTGTTCTTGTCGTCGTTGGAGCCGAAGTTCGAGTACGACAGCATCGCGATCTTGGGCTCGACTTCGAAGTAGTTGCGGGCGACGTCGGCCGCCAGGTACGCGATCTCGGCCAGCTCCTCCGCAGTCGGATCCAGGGTCACGGTGGTGTCCGCGATGAAGATCATCCGGTCCTCGAGCAGGAGCAGGTACACGCCCGCCGCGCGCGAAACGTTCGGCCTGGTGTGCTGGATCTGCAAGGCCGGTCGGATGGTGTCCGGGTAGTGCATGGTGAGACCGGAGATCAGGCCGTCGGCGTCCCCCTCGTGGACCATCATGTTCCCGAAGTAGCCGGGGTCCCTGAGCGCCTTGGCCGCGTCCTCCTGCGCCAGACCACGGCGCCACCGCATCTTGTGGAAGCTCTCGACGTACTTCTGGAACTTGGGGTGGGTGGCCGGCTCGATGACCTCGACCTTGTCCTTGGGGACCTCGAACTCCTTGAGGAGCGCCTCTACCGCAGCCTTCCGGCCGAGCAGGATGGGCTTGCAGATGCCGTCTTCCAGGAGGATCTTGGCGGCGCGCACGATCTTCGGGTGTTCCCCCTCGGCGAACACGATCTTCTTGGGGTCGGCCTTGGCGCGGTCCATCACAACGTGCATGACGCGCCGGATCCGCGAGACGCGCGACTCCAGCTCGCGCACGTAATCCTCCTTCGAGGAGTAAGGCTTGCGGGCCACCCCGCTCTTGATCGCCGCCTCGGCGACCGCCGGGGCCTCCCACAGCAGCACACGGTGGTCGAACGGCTTGGGGATCAGGTACTCGCGCCCGAACTTGAACGGCTTGCCGCCGTACGCCTTGATCACCGCATCGGGCACGTCCTCTTTTGTGAGGTTGGCGAGCGCCTTCACCGCCGCCATCTTCATCTCCTCGTTGATCTCCTTGGCGCCGACATCGAGCGCACCCCGAAAGATGAACGGGAAGCCGAGCACGTTGTTGACCTGGTTCGGGAAATCGGAGCGTCCGGTGGCCATGATGACGTCCTTACGGGTCGCCACCGCCACGTCGTAGGTGATCTCGGGATCCGGGTTTGCCATCGCGAACACGATCGGATCCTCGGCCATCGTCTTGAGCATGTCCGGCGTGACCAGATCGGGCCCCGAGACTCCGATGAACGCGTCTGCCCCGCGCATCGCCTCGGCCAGGGTGCGGGCGTCGGTGTCCTGCGCGAACGCCTCCTTGTAGGGGTTCATCCCCTCCTTGCGCCCCTTGTAGATCACTCCCTTGGTGTCAACGAAGAAGAGGTTCTCCCTCTTCACACCGAGGTTGAGGTAGAGCTTGGCGCAGGCGATGCCCGCGGCGCCCGCCCCGCAGAAGACCACCTTGACCTTGTCGATCTTCTTGCCGACCAGCTCCAGAGCGTTGAGGAACGCGGCACCCGAGATGATTGCGGTTCCGTGCTGGTCGTCGTGAAATACCGGAATCTTCATCGTCTTCTTGAGCGTCTCCTCGATGTAAAAGCACTCCGGCGCCTTGATGTCCTCGAGGTTGATGCCCCCGAGGGTCGGCTCGATGAGCTGGCAGAACTTGATGATCTCGTCGGGGTCGTGGGTGTCCACCTCGATGTCGAACACGTCGATGTCGGCGAACCGCTTGAACAGGACCCCCTTGCCCTCCATCACCGGCTTGCCCGCGAGCGCGCCGATGTCGCCGAGGCCCAGAACCGCGGTGCCGTTGGAGATCACCCCCACCAGGTTCCCCTTGCTCGTGTACTCGTAGGCCAGCTCCGGGTCCCGGTGGATCTCGCGGCACGGCTCCGCCACCCCGGGCGTGTAGGCCATGGATAGATCGCGCTGCGTAAAGCACGGCTTGGTGGGGACAACCGAGACCTTGCCGTGGCGCTTTCCGGTGTGGTACGCGAGGGCCTCCTCGCGCGTGACCTTGGTTGTGCTCATGACGACCTCCCCGCCTTTCGTGGGCTACTAATGAAGGAATTCACAAGGCGCATCCTACGCGCCCCGGGACGTTCAATCAAGGCCGTTCGGAGACAATGGCCCGTGGTGCCGCGGTCTATAGCCAAAGGTTCGGGGTCCCTCAGCGGGAGCGATCGGAGAGCGGCCGCAGCGCGGCCTCGGCGAAGCGACGGCGGCGCTCGTGCCGCGCGAGCGCCTGGGCGATCAATGCGTCCAGGAGCTGCGGGTAGCTGACGCCGGAGAGCCCCAACAGCCGGGGGTACATGGAGATCGCGGTGAAACCCGGGATCGAGTTGAGCTCGGACAGCAGGAACCGGTCGTCCCGCCGGTCGAGCAGGAAGTCCGCTCTGGCCATCCCCTCGCACCCCAGGGTCGCGAACGCCGCCAGCGCCAGTCGTTGAACCTCGGCCACTTTGTCCGGGCCCAGGGGCGCGGGTGCCAGCAACTGGCAGGCGTCGTCCAGGTACTTGTCGGCGTAGTCGTAGAACTCGTGGCCGGGCACGATCTCGCCGGGGATGCTGGCGATCGGCGGGTCGCCCCCCAGCACCGAGACCTCGATCTCACGCCCGGGGATCCCTTCCTCGACGATCACGAGGCTGTCGTAGCCGAGGGCGAGATCGATTGCAGGCGCGAGCTCAATCGTCTCCTTGACCTTGGTGATCCCGACCGAGGAGCCGAGTCGGGCGGGCTTGACGAACAGCGGCGGCGGCAGGCCCAGGCAGCGCTCTTCGCACGCCGGCCTGTCCGCGCCCCACTCGTCGGCGTTCACGGTGACCCAGCGCGGCGTGGGGAGACCGGCCTCGCGAAAGAGGCGCTTCGATGTGACCTTGTCCATCGCGACCGCGCTGGCCTCCACGTCGCAGCCGACGTAGGGGAGATCGAGCATCTCGCACAGTCCCTGGATCGTGCCGTCCTCCCCGAACGGCCCGTGGAGGATCGGCAGCACCACGTCCACGGCGCCATCGAGCAGCCGCGGGTCGAGGCGCGAGGAGCCCTCGAATGAGGGGGCCCTGTCTGGGGTCGTTCCGGCCTCGGCGAGCACACGCGAGGCAGTGGTCGGATCGGCCCACCGGCCCGCGCGGTCTATCGCCATCGGTACGACCTGGTAGCGCTCCGGGTCGAGCGCCGCCGCCACCGAGCAGGCGGAGACAACAGAGACCTCGTGCTCGCCTGACCGTCCCCCGAACACCAACGCCACGCGGAGCCGATCGCCCATTTACCCCCCTGTATCGCAGCCCAATGTTACCGCCACCCGAGGCCATGTCGGACGAGCCAAGCCGGCACCTCGGCCACGGCGGGGAGCACGTCCACGGCGCCCGCAGCTCGCAGCGCTTCGGCCGCAGCAGGGTCGGACTGGACCGCGAGCATCGGGACCCCCGCCGCCCGGGCCGCCGCCACGTCCACCTGCATGTCGCCCACCAGCAGGGCGTCGGCAGGGCTCACGCCGAAGCGCTCCAGCACCGGCACGAGCGCCCCGGGGTCGGGTTTGCGCACACCGTAGGTCTCCGGGCCGACGACCACCGCAACGTGGGGCGCCAGCCCCCAGTGTGCCAGCCACGCCCGGGACAGCTCCTCGTACTTGTTCGAGATCACGGCCACCTTCCCGCCCACCCTCGCCGCGACGAACGCGAGCACATCTCCGGCCCCAGGCAGGGGTGGCGTCTGCTCCAGGTAGATCTCCCGGTAGTGCGCCCCGAAGCGCGCGCCCACCGACCGCCGCAGGGCCTCGTCGCTCCCGGCGCCGACCGCGTCACGCACGAGCTCCGCGGCGCCCCGGCCGACGTGCGTCTTCACCCAGGCGAGGTCGTACTCGCCCAACCCGTGCTCGCGCAGCCCTGCGTTGAGGGCGTCGCGGATGGCCGCGAACGAGTCGGCGAGCGTGCCGTCCAGGTCGAAGAGGAGCGCGGAGGGCCGTAGCGTTTCAGCTATCACGGTCCGCCTACCGGGAGAGGCTTTGGCACAGGAGGCGGCTGCGCCCCAGGTCTGGCGGATCCCCGGACCCTCTCGGACAGCAGGTGGGCGGGGAGACCGGACGCGTGCTCCACCATCGAGACGTACGGCACCACCATCGCACCCGAGGACGCCTTCAGGATCTCCACCTCCACCCGCCCGTCGGTGACCTGGACGTCGAGGGGAATGTGCAGGTGGCCAAACGACGGCAGCTCGAGGTCGCGGCTCGCGAGGACCCCTCCGTCCCGCGCGAGCACCCTCACCCTCACCTGAACCGGCCCGGCCGACCAGGAGGCCAGCCCAACGCTCGTCCGCACGCCCCCGTTGTTCGATACCCCGGTGAAGAAGGCTTCGTCCCCTTGCAGCACCGTGTCGGCCGGCGCCACGCCCGGCAGCCACTCGACGGTTCGCCAGCTCCCGGGCGAGGCGCTGCTGTTGTAGGTCCGCGAGAGCACGAGGAAGTTGCAGCGATCGCCCGTGCAGGGTCCTGCCGGGTCCGCGGCGTAGACGAGCATCGCCCCGAGCCTGCCCAGCCCCTCGAACGACGGCAACGTCAGGATGTCCGGCACGTGGAGGATCTGGCCGGGAGTAAGGGTTTCGGCAACCGTCGCCGCCGCAGCGTTGTCGGTTCCCGTCGGGAGGAACTGCGCGGTGATCCGCAGGGGGTGCTTCTGCGGGTTGATCACCACGAGGTCGGTGAGCCAGAACGCCCCGGCGTGACCAGGGGCGTGGGCAACCTGCGGGACGATGTAGGCCGAGGCCAGGCGGTCCTTGGCCTCCAGCGCCGCGAGCGGCAGGATCTGGACCGGTGGGACCAGCGTCGCGGTGTCGGGAGGGGCGCTCACCGCGAGCTCGCCCGCTGGACCCGGCATCAGCGGGACCGACACGCACCCCTTGGGCCTGATGGTCTCGACGCCGGTCCCCGGACGCTTGAGCGTGATCGGCTCCCAACCGGCGCACAATCTCACCAGCGCGGGCTTGGACCCGACCGGCAGGTGAATGAAGCCCGTCCCCGCGAGCAGCCAGCCGTCCCGGCGCATCTGCCAGTCGGGGGAGAACACGGCCTCCGTGGATGTCCGCAGGCGGCTCACGGCACACGAGCCGTACCTCCCCCAGGCGAGCTGCAGGACACGTGGGGTCGTGTGGTGCGCCTCGAAGAGCAGGTCGGCCCCTGGGACCGGGAGCGGCGTCACGAAGAGCGTCTGCTCCCCGGGCTGCCCCGACTCCTCGAAGGCTCGGTTCTTCCCCAGCTCGATGAGCTGGAAGCCTCTGGTCCCGAGCACGTACTGGACATGCGGCGTGGCGATGCCGTGGTAGACGATGCGGGTGTGGGCAGAGTCGAAGCGCTCGCTCACCCAGGTGAGGGCGGCCCACACCGGTGCCGGCTTGAGCCGCTCGCGAAACGCCGGGTATGCCCACGCCAGCGCGGCCAGGCACCACAAGGTCAGGAGTGCCCCGACCGTTCGTCTCACTGCTGCGCGGCGCGCGGCCAGCACGCCCGCAGCCAGGATCGCCAGGAACGGCGCTGCCGGCAGCAGGTAGCGCAGCGACGACGTCATGTTCATGGTGAACAGGGCGCTCACGAGGTAGGATCCGGCCGCCAGGCCGGCGGCTGCCGCGAGCCGTCCGCGGCCGGTGCGGACGAGGGCTACGGCGCCCACCACTACGAGCAGCCACAGGGGGGCGGCAAACTGCCACCCCACGAACGGTTTCAGGAACCAGTACTGCAGCGAGTCGGCGAGGTGAGCTCCGGGCAGGTGGTACCCGCGCTCCACGGTGGCCACATAGCGGATCTGGGTGGTGGTGGACCACCACCACCGGTGCGGCCCGGTGACCAGGATCGCCGGCGCCCAGCACGCCGCTGCCACCAGCAGCCCGAGCCCGGCGCCAAGAGCGAGCCTCCCCCAGCGCCGCGCGCGTACGGCCCGCGCCAGCGCCCAAACCAGCGCCGGGAGGAACACCGCGGTGTTCTGAGGCCGGACGCCGAGCGCGAGCCCGGCCACCGCGCCCGCAAGCGGCAACAGCTCCGGTCGATCCACCGCCGCCATCAGCGCCAGGACCGTTGCCGCGCATATGGCCGTGCCGGTAACGTCGGAGCTCCCGACGTTGGCCATGAACGCGAAGCCCGGGCTCGCCGCGAGCAGCGCCGCCGCCGCCCCCGCGAGCAAGGGCGACGCGCCCAGCCGGCGGGAGAGCTGCCAGACCGCCACGAGCACACCCAGCGCCGCAAGGATCCCAACGATCTGCAAGGCGAGGAGGGGGTCCCCGACCAGCCAGTTGACGGCCTTCGCCGCCCCGATGTAGGCCGGAAACCCCGGGGGCTGGGGCGCGTGCGATGCCACGTCGTAGCGGAGCACCGCCCGTTGAGCCAGCACCTCGTCCCACTCCAACGGGGTCACCGGGCGGA
>JALHTD010000112.1 GCA_022865555.1 Thermoanaerobaculaceae bacterium
CAGCGGCACATCATCGTCGTCGACCGACAGAAGAAGGCAACGACGCTGCCAGGAGACTGGAGCCGGATTTCCGGGCTGGCTTGGACGCCCTCCGGGGAGGAGGTCTGGTTCTCCACCGGCGAACCCGACGGCTCGAGTGCAATTCACGCCGTGTCGCTCTCGGGAAGGCACCGCCTTCTCCTGCGCCTGGACAGGGAGACGCTCCTCCTGGACGTCGGCAAGGACCACCGCGTCCTCATCTCCCGGCCCATCGAGCGAGTGGGCGTACTCGGGCTCGTCCCCGCCGCCCCCCTGGAGAGGGACCTCTCGTGGCTCGCGTGGTCTTCAGTGATGGACATCTCGGACGACGGCGGCCTCGTCGTCCTCTTTGCCCAATCAGCGGGCCCCCGCGCGGCCTGGGCCGGCTACATCAGAAGGACCGACGGCTCTCCTGCCGTCCACATGAGCGACTCGCCGCCCGCCAAGCTCTCGCCCGACCAGCGGTGGCTGGTGGCTGGCGCTGACCAGCAGGTCACGAGGGGCCTGCTGCTCCCGGTCGGGGCGGGCAGGCCGGTCGAGATCGACCCGGGTACGATCTCGGACTACCACTGGGTGAACTGGCTTCCCAACGGGAAGAGTCTCGTCTTCGACGCAAGGGAGAAGGACCATCTCTACCGTTTATGGGTGCAGGAAGTCGGTGGCGGAAAGCCCCGCCCCATCTCACCAGAAGGGGTGATGCTGCTGAAGGGCGGCAACGGCGTGTCGCCGGACGGGCGCTGGGTGGCGGCATCGAACGAAACAGGAAGGGTCTCGCTGTACCCGATCGATGGTGGCGAACCCAGGCCCGCAGCCGGCCTCGAGCCCGGCGAGGTGCCGGTGCGCTGGACCGCCGATGGCCGCAGTCTCTACGTCTGGCGTCCGGGCCCTCCGCCGGTCAAGGTCTTCCGTGCCAACGTGGACACCGGTGCGCGCGAGCTGTGGCGGGAGATCACGCCCGCCGACCGCGCCGGTATCTCGGGGATCGAGCAGGTCCAGATCACGCCCGACGGGAAATGGTACGCGTACACCTACCGCAGCTCTCTCTCCGACCTCGTTCTCGTCGGTGGACTCAAATGAACCTTTCGCTCAGCACGCGGCTTGGCCGGTACGAGGTTGAGCCGCTTTGCGGGCGTGAGCGCAGCGAGAGCCCGCAGGCGAAATCCCGAGCCCTTCGGCTTCGCTCAGGGCAGGCTCCGCGAGGGATCCTATGCTGACCTCTGGTACGAACCTCGGTCCCTACGAGATCCTCGGGCTGATCGGCGCAGGTGGCATGGGCGAGGTTGAGCCGTCTTGCGGGCGTGAGCGGAGCGGGAGCCCGCAGGCGAAATCCCGAGGGAAACGAGGGATCCCGTGTTGAGGCCCGGCACCCGGCTCGGCCCGCACGAGGTCGTCGCCCAGATCGGCGCAGGGGGCATGGGCGAGGTTGAGCCGCTTTGCTGGCGTGAGCGCAGCGAGAGCCCGCAGGCGAAATTCCGAGCCCTTCGACTCCGCTCAGGGCAGGGTCCGCGAGGGATCCCGTGTTGAGGGCCGGCGCTCGCCTCGGTCCGTACGAGCTCCTCGGGCTCATCGGTGCCGGGGGGATGGGCGAGGTCTATCGCGCGCGTGACACGCGCCTTGGGCGCGACGTCGCGATCAAGGTACTCCCCGCCGAGTTCGCCGCCGATGCCGAGCGGCTGAAGCGCTTCGAGCGTGAGGCCAAAGCCACGGCGGCACTCTCACACCCCAATATCCTCGACGTGCACGACGTGGGCACGCACGAGGGCGTGCCGTACCTGGTCGAGGAGCTGCTCGAGGGGGAATCGCTGCGGGAACGGCTGGCGCGCGGGGCCGTCCCGGCGCGCGAGGCGCTAGGGATCG
>JALHTD010000113.1 GCA_022865555.1 Thermoanaerobaculaceae bacterium
CACGACCATGGCTACCGCCACCGCGGCCACCCGGGCGCGCCCCTTGCCGAGCACGGCCGCCAAAACCGCACCGAGGGCGGGCAGGACCACCATCGTGAGGAGGACGGCCGTCATGGCAGCCCCTCCGTCACGGCTCCTGTGGCGTGCCGATCCCCCGGGCGAACGCCTGGCGCCCGCAGCAGCTCCGAAAGCACCGCCGCCAGCACCTCGACCGTCGCAGATACCTCCGGGCTGACCTTGGCGCCGAAGGCGAGGGTCAGCGGCTGAACCGCGATCAGGAAGACATCGGCGCCGGTCCTCCGCTGCACGACCTCCATTACGAGCGAGAGCGGCATGCGGTGGGTCGTGGGCGCGTACGTTGCCACCTGCTCCCGCTCGAGCATGGCCACCGCGCCCGGCTCGGCGCCCAAATCCACCGCGTCCACCAGCGCCACCACGTCGGGCCTCGCGGCCGCGATGTCGCCCACGAAGCTCTCGGGCACCTCCTCGGCCTCGACCACGCGCACGCCTGGCGTGCCCTGCAGCCGGCGCGCCACGAGGCAACCGGCCGCGTCGTCGCCGCGGAGCGGGTTGCCGACCCCGACCACGACGACCCGACCTGAAAGGCGCCTGGCGAGCTCCTCGCGCAAGCTCATGCCGGGGTCCTCTGAGCGAGGTGGGTCCGGCGCTCCGCGCCGGCGGGCACGCGCGGAGCGCATGCCCCACAGAGGCTCGAATGCTGGTGGACAAGCGATCTCACTCCACAAGCTCCTTGATCTGCCGGAAGGTGAACACCGGCCCGTCGCGGCACACGTAGCGGTGCCCGATTGCGCAGTGGTTGCACTTGCCGACTCCGCACTGCATCATCCGCTCGAGGGTGGAGATGATCGCGTCCTCGCCGAAGCCGCGCATCAGCAGGTCCTGGACCACGAACTTGATCATCACCGGCGGGCCGCACACGTAGGCCAGGGTGGTCTTCGGGCGCAGCTCGGTTTTGTCGAACAGGGTGGGCACCATGCCCACGTTGCCGTCCCAGCCGTTGTCCGCGCGGTCCACGGTCACCAGCAGCTCGACGTCCCCGCGCGCGGCCCACTCCCGGAGCTCGTCCCTGTAGACCAGGTCTGTCGGGGTCTTGGCGCCGTACAGGATCGTCACCCGCCCGAAACGCTCCCGCTCGTCCAGGACGTTCCAGATCAACCCCCGCAGCGGGGGCAGGCCGATGCCGCCGCCGATGAACAGCAGGTCCTTCCCCTGGGCCGAAGGGAGGTCGAAGCCGTTGCCGCACGGGCCGCGCACGCCGACCTCCTCGCCGGGTCCCAGGGCGTGGAGGGCGTCGGTGAGCTGCCCGGTGCGCCGCACCGTGACCTCGACGAGCTCCGGACGGGTCGGGCTGGAGGCGAAGCAGAAGGGGGCCTCCCCGAAGCCGAAGACCGAGAGCTCGAGGAACTGGCCGGGGAGGAAGCGAAAGTCGCGCTGATCGGCCGGGTCGCGGAAGCGAAACCCGAACGTCTTGGTGTCGGGGGTCTCGTCCCGGACGAGAGCGATGCGCGCCACCCGGGGGAGGAAGAGATCATCCATGCCAGGCCCCCTCACGGATCGCCGCCACCACTGCCGGCATGTCGGTGGTGCCCAGGCACACCCTGACGCATCGGCCGCAGCCCACGCAGCCCACCGTGCCGTCGCGCAGATAGTACTGGGCGGAGACCTTGTGGAAGAAGCGGCGCTTGATGCGGTCCGCACGCCGCTCGCGGGGGTTGTGGCCGGAGGCCTCGAGGGTGAACGCGTGGTACTGGCAGGAGTCCCAGGTGCGGCAGCGCACCCACGAGCCGTCCTGTCTCATGTCCTTGATCGAGAAGCAGTAGCAGGTTGGGCAGACGAAGTTGCAGCCCCCGCACTCCACGCACCAGTCGCTCATCGCCTCCCAGAGCTCCTTCGCCACGCGACCGGTGGAGATGCGGCGCATCGCCGAGGCGAAGTGGCAGGTCTCCTCTCCGAAGAGTTTCTTCGCCCTCTCTTCGAGCTCGATGCGGAGGCCCGTCTCCTCGGGGCGCGCGGGCCGAAAGAGGTCGCCCGCCTCGGAGAGCAGGGCAAACCCCTTGTCGCTGCCCGGCTCGGCCAGCAGGTGCTCGCCAAGATCGGTGAGCTGGAGGTCGGTCCCCTCCTTCAGAAAAGGCCCGGCGTCGCAGCAGGTGCAGAACCCGAGCTCGCAGGGGACCGTGCAGGCGAGGCTGACCAGCGTCACGTTCCCGGCGCGGGCCAAGTAGCTCCCGTCCGGGAGGTCCGAGGCGTGCATGCGATACAGGAACGCGAGGCTGGCGGCGTCACAGCTGCGGACGTTGAAGATCACCCGCGGGCGGTCGTCGTGCACGGGCTCGATCTCGACCCCGTTGCCGTTGCGCCTGATGACGGCCAGCGGGTCGGTTTGCGGGAGCACGAACTGCTTGGGCGGGTGAAGGGTGTTGCCAAACTCGAACAGCACCTGCTCCGGCGAGGCGATCGGTGCGAACGCCACATCCCCGCCGTGCGCCGCAACGGGCGCGATCACCTCAGCGCGCCGCATCAGCGCCGCCAGCCAGTGCGCGACGTCGCGCTTGGCAATCGTGCGTGCCCCATTCGCCATGCTCTGCGCCTCCTACTGCACCTTCTCCGCCCTCACGGGGGCCTCGCTGCGGCCCCCGAGCACGCCGGTCACAAGCTCCCTGAACGCGTAGGGGACCAGCATGACCCCGGGCTCGAGCTCGCCCCGCAACACCACCGGAAGCACCGCCTCGCCGTGGGCCGAGATCAGGCGCACCGGCCAGCCCTGCCGTACCCCGATCCCGCCCGCGTCGGCTTTGTTCATCTGCACCAGGCCGCTGGGGTAGAGCTTGCGCCGCGAGACGTGGTCCCGGCACAGGGTGGGGGAGAAGCTCACCAGGGGGTCGCTGCCCCAGTCGAACACGCCGTCCAGCGCGAGCACCGCAGGCAGCGCGAAGAGAACCCGGTCGGTCGCGATCGGCTGCAGGGTGGGCTCGCGGTCGGCGGGGAGAGGCGAGGCGAACGTGCCCCACGCCTCGTCCATGACCCGCTCGCTCACCCCGTCGTAAGCGGGGACCACCTTGGCGATCTCCCGGAGGATGTCGTCAGCAGAACGATACGAGCGGGGAAGGCCCAGGACCGCGGACAGCTCGGCCAGAACCTGCCAGCCTGGCCTCGCATCTCCTGGCGGCAGCGCGGCCGGGCGCACCCGCTGCACCCGTCCCTCCAGGTTCGTTGTTGTCCCCTCGCTCTCGGCGAAGCTCGCGATCGGCAGGACGATGTGGGCAGCCCTCGTGGTCGGGGTTACGAAGGCGTCCAGGACGACCAGACACTCGGTCTCTGCGAGAGCCTCCAGCGCGTGCTGACCCGCCGGCAGCACGGCAGAGAGGTCCTCGCCCAGGACGACCAGCCCCGCGACCCGGCCGACCATGCCCTCGGCGCTCAGGCCCGCAGCCGGCGCCGGGGCGCGCCCCCAGGCCCGAGCCACCCGCGCAACCGCCGACGCGTCGTCGAGGGGCGCCATCCCTGGCAGGAGGTCCGGCGCCACTCCCATCTCGCAGGCGCCGCGCAGGTTCCCGCGGGCCGGCAGGGGCAGGAGCGCCGAGCCCGGCCGCCCCAGGTGTCCGGTGACCGCGGCGAGGGTCGCGATGGCCGTCCCCTCGCGCGCGACCCGCTCGGGCGGGCCACCCTCGGGGGCCACCAGGATGCTGGCCCGATCGGCCTGCCTGAGCCATGTGACGGCCTGGCGGAGCTGGTCGCCCGCAGTGAGAGCGGCAACGCTGGCTCTGAGCGCCTCCAGGCCGGGCAGCGGCGGTTCAAGGGCGCCGGCCGACTCCCGGGTCGCCGCCGCGATCAGGCTCGCGACCAGAACCGCCCGCTCCCCGGGGAGGATGGGCAGGTGGAGCGCCGCCAGGCGTGCGAGCTGGGTGCGCGCACACCCGACGGTGACGAGCTTCGCGCCGGCCTTGATCGCCTTGATGACCGCGTGGGCGGCCTGCGGGTGGTTGCTCGCGAGGTCGCCCTCGAGCACGAGAATGCAGCCGCTGGCCTCCACGTCCGCGAGCGTTCCCGCCGGGGCTCTCCCGTCGGCGATGGCGGCGATGCCCGCCATGAAAGGCTGGTAGGTGGCGCGCAGACAGGAGTCGAGGTTCCCGGTCTGCAGGGCGCCGCGGGCCAACCTGGCTGCGAGGTAGTTCTCCTCGTTTGTTGCGCGGGCCGAGCCCAGGACGCCCACATCCTTGCCGGCCTCGAGCAGGGGGGTGAGTGACGCACGCGCCAGCTCGATGGCGTTCTCCCAGCTTGTGGGCTCCAGCTTGTTGCCGCGCCGGACCAGCGGCTTCGTCAGGCGCTCGCCCCAGGCCGGCGCCTCGTGGGCGTTCCACCCGCGGGCGCACAGCTTCCCCCTCGAGACAGGGTGGTTCTCGCTCGGCGCCACGCCGACTGGCCGGCCCTCGGAGGCCTGAACGTACACGGCGCAGCCGCACGCGCAGAACGGGCATGTGGTAAGGACGCTCTCCACTGCCAGGCCCCCTGTCAGCTGCGGGCGAGCCGCCCAAAGACCCTGGGCATCCCGTACCGCGTTACTCGTCTGTCGGGGCTGCGGGCGTCAAACGCGGCCGACGCCTCGGCAAAAGCCTCGAGGGGCGCGAGAAAGCCCCCCAGGATCCAACGATCCGCCCCGACTTGTGAAAGAACGCACAATCCTCAAAAGGATTCTAGGGCGTTCCAGACGGCTTGGCAAGGGGTCGAGCCAGCGCATCGGCTCGACCCCTTGGGAGAGCGTGACCCCCAACCTACGCTATGTACTTGCC
>JALHTD010000114.1 GCA_022865555.1 Thermoanaerobaculaceae bacterium
CGCGCCGAAACGGCTGGCACCCGCCCACCGCAGAGCAGCCGGAGTACTCGCTGCTGCACCGCCACCGCGTGGAGCAGGAGCTTTTCCCCTTGGCCGCCAAGACGGGGCTGGGCCTCGCGGTGTGGAGTCCCCTCGCGCAGGGGCTCCTGACCGGGAAGTACGACGAAGGGATCAGCGAGGACACGCGCTTCGCCCGCCTGCCCCAGTTCACCCAGCGCCTGTGGAGCGAGAAGAACGTCCAGCGCGTCAAGAAGATGCGGACGATCGCCGAGAACGCCGGACTGACGCGCGCCCAGCTGGCCCTCGCCTGGGTGCTCTCCAAGCGCCAGCTGACGAGCGCCATCACCGGCGCCACGCGCGTGGAGCAGCTCGGGGAGAACCTCAAGGCCGCTGAAGCGCAGCTCACGCCCGAGACGATCAGCCTCCTCGAGGAGCTGTTCCCGTCGTCGGCCGAGGACTGATCCGGCAACGCCAGGTCGGGGCCGCCGAAGGGCCAGCCGACCTAGATTTCCCGCGCAGCGGCGAGCACCGCAGCCACCGATCCGCCGGCAAGTTTCACCGTCAGCCAGCGGCCGAAGCACCGGACGTCGGAAATCCTCACCTCGAGGCCGTCGGGCAGGAAGCGCCTGAGATCCACGAGCAGGATGCGGTCCTCCGGGTCGAAGCGCAGAAGCTCCGGTGCCAGGCGCCGGGCGAGCGCCCCCGCCAGGCCGATCAGCAACGGGATCCCGAGGGGGCCGCGGAGCGCCTCGATCCGGCAGCCGAAGAAACGCCGGTGGAGGCGCAGCTCGCTCAGGCTCGCCGAGACCCGGGCCGGCAGGCCCTTGAGCGCGACCTCGAGGTGGATCTCGAGAGTGCCCTCCTCCCCTGTCACGCCGACGCGACGGATGGCGTCCGTCCGCCGCGCCAGTTCCCTGTTCGCGACCAGCTCGACCATGTCGAGGTCCACCTGGAGGGCAAACCCGTCCCACTTGACCAGGGGGCGCAAGGCAAGCTCGGAGCTCATGCCCCGATTATAGCGAGAGTTCGGTTCAAGAGGCCGAATGCCCAACCGGTCGAGCCCGAGAACCTGAGGCCGCCGGTCAGGCTTTGAGGGTGGTGCGCCAGTAGTCCAGGGTGTCGGCCAGCGTCTGCTCGAAGGCAATCTGTGGCTGCCAGCCGGTGGCTTCGCGGAACCGCGTCGCGTCGCCCACGAGCACCGGAATCTCCGTCGGCCTGATGCGGGCCGGATCGGAGACCACCTCGACCTTGACATCGGTGAGCTTCACGAGCTGCTCCAGGACCTCCCGGATCGAATGCGCCCTCCCGCCGGCCACGTTGTACGCCTCCCCGGCCTCCCCCCGGGTTGCCGCCAGCCAGTAGGCGCGCGCGGCATCGCGAACGTCCACGAAGTCCCTGCGAACATCGAGGTTGCCCACGAGCACTCGCGCGGGCCGGCGCCCCGCCTCGATCTCGGCGACCTGACGCGCCAGCGAGGAGACCACGAAGCGCGCCGACTGGCGCGGCCCGCAGTGGTTGAACAGGCGCATCCTCACGGTCTTCAGGCCAAAGGCCTGGGAGTACTGGTACCCGAGCAGGTCCACCGCGGCCTTGCTGACCGCGTACGGCGACACCGGCCGGAACGGCTGGCTCTCCCTGATCGGCAGCTCGGTCTCGGCCACCACGCCGTACGCCTCTGCCGAGCACGCGAGCACGATGCGGGTTTCCAGGCTGAGCTGCCTGACCGCCTCGAGCAGGTGCAGGGTCCCCAGAACGTTCACCTGCACCATCTCGGCCGGCGTGTCCCACGAGCCCGCCACCGAGGAGGAGGCGGCGAGGTGCAGGACGACGTCCGGGTGGCTCGCCTGCAGCACGCGCGCCAGGGAGGATGCATCGAGCAGGTCGCCTTCCAGGATGTGGACCGCTGGCACGTGCGCGACCACCGGCGGCATCTCGGACCGCCACCGCCGCAACCCGAACAGCTCGACCTCCGAGTGTTCGGCTAGCAGGTGCGCCGCGAGGTGC
>JALHTD010000115.1 GCA_022865555.1 Thermoanaerobaculaceae bacterium
AGATCCCTCGCGGACCCTGCCCTGAGCGAAGTCGAAGGGCTCGGGATTTCGCCTGCGGGCTCCCGCTTCGCTCACGCCCGCAAGGCGGCTCAATCTCGTACGGTCCGAGGCGAGAGCCGATCATGGTTGGTTCCTAACCGCTATCGTTTCACCGGCCCAACGTACCTGTCGAGCCACTCCAGGTTGGCCTTGATGACCTCTTTCTCGACACCGTTCAGATCGTGGCCGGTCTCAAAGACAACGTGGCGCTTGTCCTTCTCCGCCGTCGCGAGGGCACGAAACAGCGGAACCTGGTTCGTTTTGTACAGGAACAGGCTGTCGTAGCGACCGTTGACCATCTGTATAGGGATCCTGACGCGGTGCGCCCACCCCAGGTCTTCGCTGAACGCCACACCGCCAGACTGGAGAATGCCGACCTTGAAGCGGGTTTCAGCCGCACACGGGAGCAGGCCCCCGTACGCGCCAAAGCTGAAACCAAGAAAGGCGAGTCGATCCTTGGCAATGTCCCCGCGGCTCTCGAGGTAGTCGAGTGATCGCGAGATGTCCTTCGCTCGCATGACCCAGGTTTCCATTGACGCGGTTCGTGCCGCTGGGCGGCCGCCGCCCCGCTCGTAGGTCCCTTTTAGAACGGGATAGAGCACGGCGCGGCCGTCCTTGACGAGGTAGCCCCACACTTGAGAGTCGCTCAGGTTCTGGCCATTCTCCGTCGAGGTCGAACGTGCGGCGAGAGCGCCAGGCCAGAAGACGACGGCCTGCCACGGAGGCGGCACGTTCCTGGGGAGGAGCAGGTAGGCGATCATCCGCTCCCCACCGTAGGCGGCATCGAATGAAACCTTCTCCGTCCGCCAGTATTGCGGGCTGTCGTCTACCAGTTCGACCTTCGCGTCAAGGGGTTGTTTCTGGTAGGAGACAAAGGAAAGCCATGTCTGCCAGACCGCATCCGAGAAGGGCTCTTCGCGGCCCCAGTCGGGAGAGCGTTTGGCAATCGGGCCCTCGAGGTCCGCAGTCAGCGATGCCGGTGTCAGGAGCTTGATGCACCGGAACCCGTTCGACGGGCTCCGATCGAATGGGATTCGGAGATCGGTGTCGAAGAACGTGTACGCCGGGCTGTCGTACGCCCCGCCCAGAGTGACGCGCTCCTCGCCGGATGCGTTGGAGCACCACTCCCTGGCGTTGCCCGCCATGTCGTACAGCCCCCGCAGGTTCAGGCTTTCCCGGTAGCTACCCACGGGCGCGAGGCGGCCGGAGAAATTGCTCCCGATGATGAAACACCCGCTGTTCGCCGCGCCGCTCGCCGTCCTCCAATGGTAGACGGTCGGGAGCCTCTTGCCGACCGTCTCCGCGTACGCGGCCGCCTCGTACCAGCTCACGCCCGTGACCGGGAAGTCCGCCTTCCCCTCGGGATAGGTTCCGAGCTCCCACGTCGCCGGCCCCGGCCGTCCGGTCGCATCCACGAACATCGCCATCGCCTGCTCCCACGGGATCACCTGCCCACCCCTTACGAACTCGTGCTTCCACAGCTCGGGCCTGCGGGACCCACCTGCGTCCACGAATTCCTTGAACTGCCGGTTGGTCACCTCATGCGTGTCGATCAGAAAACTCCCGAGCACCGCCGATGGCGGACCGGCCTCGTAGTTTAGAAACCACACATGGACGACCGCCTCGGCAGTGGGAGGGTCGACGCGGACCATGCCGGGCGGCGACCCGCCGGTCGCCGAGAGCGAAAGCGGCAAGATTCCTTTGCCGTAGAGCAGCGACATCGCGAAAGTGTGGGTCTCGTACCCAGGGTGTTCGACCTTGTACGCCATACACCCGATGGATGTCCAGACCGGTTTCCCCGACGCCCGGCCCAGGTCCACCCAGTCGCCGGCCGGATCTTTCTTGCTCCTGGCGTGGATCTCGGCGCCCTCCGGCTTCACCTGCCAGATGATCTCGGCGGCGAACTGAGGCCATAGCTTGGCAAGAAGCGGATCGCCGGGCAGGACCGCATCCACGTTCCGCGCGAGGAGGAACGCTTGCCA
>JALHTD010000116.1 GCA_022865555.1 Thermoanaerobaculaceae bacterium
AGGTTGAGACGGAAATCGCCGCGCTCGAATCTCCGCGGCTGGCGCTCGTACGCGCCGAGGAAGAGGATAGCAAGAAGCTCCTGGCCCAGAGGCACGCCGCTGAGCGGCGGCAGTTGACCGACCTGCTCGAGGCCTACACGCTGGCCGAGCAGCGGAGCCAGGAACTCCTTGCGCAGCTTCTGCAGGTGGTTCGTGTCTGGGACGTCGACCACCCAGGATGCCGCGTGACGTTCGTCAACGGCCACGCCTGGATGGGAGCACCGCTTCATTGGGATCGCGGAGAGGCTGAGCGAGCGCTGCTGAAGCCGCTTGACGGCCGGGTCGCCGAATTCAACGTGTAGACAAAGCCCCCCAGACTCCTGGGGGGCTTGCCGCCTCGGCCGCTTAGCCCGAGGGGGGCGGGCAGCTGCTATCGCGCGCCAGGTAGCCTCTGGCCAGCGGTCGCGTTACGGGCACATGCCCGGAGCGGCTTCGATGAACTCGATGGGCAACACGCCTAGGTCAATCTCCGGCCCCTCGATGAGCCCGGGCCCGACGGTGAGGGTGGACCGGATCGTCGAGGTGGCACCGTGTGCGATCGGGGCCGCCGTCAGACTGACCTCGATTCCGTTGGCGGTGTAGTTCGCGATGTCACCCAGGGTTGGGCAGAGGTCCAGCGACGCCTCAGCGCTGATCACTTGCTGCTCGAGCCAGAAGGATGCGCCGGGTCGAGCGTTCGTGCCGAGGACGTTTGGTCTGTGGTTGAGGCCCAAGGTCCAACAGGTGACGACCAGATCCCCGGCTGGATCCACGAGCTCGCCGCACGTTGGGAGGTCTTCTTGCCAGTTGGCCTCGGCACCCACGGCGGGGGCGACGAAGGCATTCATGTTCAGGACCAAAATCCACGCGGCGAAGGCGGTGGTCGCCACGACGAGCAAGACGATCACTGCGAGCGGGACACTTCTTCCGAACAGGGAAACTCTCTTGCGAAGCATGGGATCTCCTCTTTCGGTTCGTCTGAGCGGCTGCCTGGGCCGTCCGGTCAGCGGGCGAGCACCTCCGGCGGGGACAATGCCGCTGCGTACATTTGAGAAGCCCGGCGCAGGGCCGGGATCAGGGCCGGCTCCCCGACAAGATCGACGAGGACTGCCATCACCCGGACATCGATGGCGCACAGTTCGGTAGCCAGGATGGCCCCCCAGGTGGCCTCGTCGACGAGTGCCGGCCGGCCGGCGCCTGCCAATCTCAGAGCGAGGTAGGTGCGGGATCCGAAGTCGAGCAAGAGTTGGGTCATGGAGTCAGCCTCTCCATCGCAGGGGGCAAAATGAAACGCCCCGGATCGCCCGGGGCGGCCAAGTCGGCTACACTTCGTTCAGCCTTATGCTCGGTCAGCCCCGGGCGTAAGGTCAGGCTCCTCTGTCGGTCTGGGTACCGGCGGGGGAGCCGCCTTGTCTCTACCCTAGCACGAATCCCCAAATCTGTTCCTATGACTTTTGGGCCAGGGGGGGGGTAGACAGAGGGTGTATAATACTGTTACGGGATAGGAGGCCAAGAATGCCAACAACGCGCAAGACAATATTCGTCGGGGTACAGATGGACCCGGCCACTGAGCGAAATATCGACCACCTGGCGGTGGCTATGGGGCGTAACCGGTCCGATGTTATCCGGCTGGCGGTCGATCGCTTCTTTGAGGAGCTCGAGGTGACGCGGACAGCGCCGGCAGAATTCCGCGAACAGCCCGACGAAGGCCCGCAGCCATGAGGCAAACAAACCCGCCGGGGCCAACCGGCGGGGCAGTGCGGAGACGATCGGCAGTGGGCCTCAGTCTCTGCGCGCCAGTGTAGCACGAGTTTGCTGGCCGAGAACGACGAATCTGATAGGAGGTTTGGATGTCTACCACTGAGCACGAGAACGGGGAGCTGACCGTCACGATCATGCCCGAGAGGGTCATGGTCGAGACCATTGAGCTGGTCGGGAACGAGTTGATCATAGCCCTGACCGGGCACCCTCTTCTGAGGACGGAAGATGTGCCGCTGATCGCAAGGCCGGAA
>JALHTD010000117.1 GCA_022865555.1 Thermoanaerobaculaceae bacterium
CCGTCGCTGATCTGGGAGCAGTCGTAGGTCTTCAACGGCAGGCCATCCACCACGTAGCGGTTAATGCCCTCGATCTTCATCGCCTGCTCGAGGGTGATCTGGACCTTCTGCATCTGCGCGTAGGGGTTGTACTTTGCGTTGCCGTACTCAATCACGGCGATGCGCGCCAGGTCCTCCTCCTTGACGTGGTGCGCGGCCATGTAGTCGCGCATCACCTCGGCAAAGATGTGGGGGAAGACGAACGCCTTGCCCTCACGTTCGTCGGGGTGTGAGAAGTAGCCAAGCACCTCGCCGATGCGCTTGCCGTCCATCTTCCCCTCGTTGTCGCGCATCTCCTCGTAGCCGACCGCGATGCCGACCTCACCGTCGCCTATGAGCAGCTTGTGGATGACGGAGAGGATCGCCTGGCCACCGGAGGCGCAGGCATTCTCCACCGACTCGATCGGCTTGGCCGCCAACCCCGGCACCGCGGCCATCAGGCCGGCGAGCAGCCCCTGGCTGTTCAAGGAGATGTTGCACACCGCGCCGATCGAACCCACGTCAATGGCGGAGGGTGGAGCGTTGGCCTCCTTGCACACGCCGTCGACGGCGTTCCTGACGATGTCTGGCACCGTCATGCCCATGAGCTTGCCGAACTTGGACTGGTGGTACGCAGCGATGTAGACGGGCTTTCTCATCTCCGACCTCCCGAAGCCCTACCGTCATCTGGTAACCAGCGACGGGTGGCTTTGAACTCCCCTTGCGTCTCCGTGACCGGCACGTGGCTCTCCCACTGGACCACTCCCGGGCGGGTGCCGGCCGCTTCTCTGGTCCCCCCGGTTGCGGGCACCCGCCGAGGCACTGATGCTGCCAGGGTAGATCGGCAGGCCAGGATTTACCAGGCCTTTTGGCCGGTCGATCATGGCAGCACGGCCGCGTAGAGGTCGGCAGCGGCCTCCGCGAGACGGTGCGGGGTCCAGAGCGTGCGCGCCCGGGCCGCAGCAGCCTCCCCGGCGGCGCGTCGGCGGCCCGGTTCGCGGGCCCAGCCCGTCATGAGGACCGCCAGTGCCGCCGCGTCGGTCGCCGGGTAGAGGTCGCCCGTGACCCCGGGCTCCACGACGTCGCGGACGCCGGGCAGGTCCGCAGCGACCGTCGCCACGCCGCACGCGGAGGCCTCCGCGATAGCGCGGTGGGCCTGGTCGGAGCCCGCGGCCGGGAAGACGAAGAGGTCCATGGCCGCGTAGAGGTCCTCGAGCCCCTCCTCGACGTAGCCGGCGAAGGCGAGCCGGCGCTCCACGCCGAGGACTTGAGCCAGCTTGCGCAGGGCGGTCTCGTACGGCCCCTTGCCGATCACCAGTCCGTGCACGCCCGGCGATGCCGCCAGCGCGCGGAGGAACAGGTCTTGCCCGCGCGAGCGGTCCAGCTTGCCGATGGTGCCGGCCACGACGGCGTCCGGAGGGATGCCGAGGCGGCCCCGGCCGGCCCCTCGTGCTCCACCGGAGAAGAAACGCTGCTCCAGCGCGACCGGGAGCACCCGCACGGGGACGCCGCGCAGCGCCGGAACCCGCACGACCAGAGGCGGCATCGCGGAGTTGGCGAGGCCGACCCCGGCCGTGCCGCGAAGCAGCCAGCGATGGTAGGGATCCGCCCGCAGGTGACCCATGTGGTGGAAGCTCCTAATGAGCGGGGTGGGCGAGCCCTTGAGCGCCATCCTCGCCAGCAGGTGATCGTGCGGGAGGTGCACGTGAACCAGGTCGAACCCCGAGGAGAGCCGCCGGACACGGTCCACGGCGGCCCGCACCTGGCCAATCGACCGCTCCTTGGCAAATACGGGGTGACACCAGGGGAGCCCCTGCAGCCGCTGTTCGAGGTTGCGCCCGGGCCTGTAGGCGAACTCGCACTCCACCCCTGCGCCCCGCAGAGCCTCCGCAAGCTGCAGCGCGGTCGCGGCCGCGCCGGTCCAGCGGTCCGCTGCGACGAACTGGAGCACTCTCATCGCCGCAATACTAGCCGACAGCTGACAGCCGCCGGTTGTCGGCTGCTCAACCAGTGGTAGCATTCGGGCGGAGGCGGACATGGCGGTCGACCCGCAGTTGCTGGAGATTCTCGTTTGCCCGGCGTGCAAGGCCGATGTGGAGCTCAAGCCCCTCGCGGCGGACACCTGCGCCATGCTCGTGGAGCGCTACCGCGAGAAGTTTCGCGACGAGGTGCCCGAGGTCCACGAAGGGCTCCGCTGCACCGGCTGCGGGAAGGTCTACCCGATCGTGAGTGACATCCCGGTCATGCTGGTGGACGAGGCGCTGCCCGCCGAGGGGTGAGGGTCATTGCCCGAGGAAGCCCCTGATCGCGCCCGGCGGGCCCGGGCGCTGGCCGCAGGCGCCATGGTGGCCGCGGCCGCAACGTCGCCCCAGCTCGGCCTGTCCAACCCATTTCTCGTGCTGGCAGGCGTGTTCTCCTGGCGGGCGTGGCGTCTCGGGGCGCTGCGCGGGCGGCCGCTGGCCCGCCCGCTGCTGCCGCCGCTCATGCTCTTCGCCGCCGCCTCCCTGGTCTCGGCGGTGTTCTCCCTGGACCCGGTTCAGAGCTTCGACAAGCTGCCGCGGCTGGCGGTGCTGCTGCTGGTCCCGCTTGCTGCGGCCTTGATGGACCGGGAGTGGTGGCCGAGGCTGGTCGCAGCGCTCGCGGTCGTGACCACCATCCTGGCAATCTGGGGCATCGTTCAGTACCTCCAGGGGGCCAACGACCTCGCGCACCGCATCCGGGGGCCACTCGCCCACTACATGCTCTACGCCGGCTGGGTGCTGCTCGGGGTGTCGGTGGTGCTGGCAGAGCTGCTCCTGAACCCGGCGCGGCGGCTGTGGCTGCTGCTGCCCCCCGCTCTCCTCGGTCCGGTGGCGTTGCTGCTGTCGTACACGCGAAACGCCTGGGTCGGCCTGGCGGCCGGTCTCTTGCTGCTCGCCGCGGTCTGGCACCGCCGCCTGCTGCTGCTCTACCCGGTGGTCGCCCTGGCGCTGTGGTTCGTGTTCCCGCGGCCCGTGCTCGAACGCGTGATCTCGATCTTCGACCTGCGGCAGGCCGCGAACTACGACCGCGTCTGCATGACCATCTCCGGCCTGCAGATGGTGCGGGATTTCCCGCTCACCGGCGTCGGGCTCGACATGGTGGACCGGTTGTATCCGCTCTACCGCCGGGATGATGCCCCTCGCTGGCGGGTCCCACATCTTCACAACAACCTCGTGCAGATTGCGGCGGAGCGTGGGCTCCCCGCGCTGGCGGCCTACCTGTGGCTTTTGGGAGCCTTCTTCACCGTGACGTGGCGGGGACTGCCGCGCCTCTCGGGTGAGCGCCGTGCGGGGGTGGCGGCTTCGCTCACGGCGGTGCTGGCGATCACGGTCGCGGGCCTGTTCGAGTACAACTTCTGGTTTGCGGTGATCCAGTACCCCACGCTTGTGCTCATGGGTGCAGGCATGGGCCTCGTCGAGGAGGGTGGGGCGTGAGCGCTCGCGTCTGGACGGTCGGGGAGCTGGTCAGGGAGATCAACGCGACGCTCGCTGGCTACTTCGGCGAGGTGTGGGTCAAGGGCGAGCTCTCCGGCGTCAAGGTGGCCGCCTCCGGGCACCGCTACTTCCAGGTCAAGGACGCGGAAGGTCAGCTCACCTGCGCGATGTGGGCGCCGCGCGCGGACCGCCTCCGCTTCAAGCTCACCGACGGCCTCGCGGTGCTCCTGCGCGGGACGCTCGAGGTGTACCCGCAGCGCGGAAGTCTGCAGCTCATCGTCATCGAGGTCACACCCCAGGGGATCGGGGAGCTGCAGCTCGCGTTCGAGCAGCTCAAGGCCAAGCTGGAGGCCGAGGGGCTCTTCGCAGCGGAGAGGAAACGCCCGCTGCCGGTTCTGCCTCAGCGCATCGGCCTGGTGACCTCGGCGAGCGGCGCCGCCGTGCGGGACGTGCTCAAGATACTCGCGCGCTGGGAGCACCTCTCGGTGCTGCTCTACCCGGTGCGCGTCCAGGGCAAGGGCGCGGAGGGGGAGATCGCCAGGGCGCTGCGCTACCTCGGTCGCTCGGGTCTCGTGGACGTGGTGCTCGTCGTGCGGGGCGGAGGCTCCCTCGAGGATCTCTGGGCGTTCAACGAGGAGATGGTGGCGCGAGCAATCGCGGCGTGCGAGGTCCCGGTGATCAGCGGGGTGGGGCACGAGGTGGACTTCACGATCGCCGACTTCGTCGCCGACGTTCGGGCCGCCACGCCCACCCAGGCCGCCGAAATGGTCGTTTCACGGCTCGAGGAGCAGCACCGGAGAGTTGACGTGGCCGACCAGCGTCTGACCGCCCTCTTCACCCGGAAGCTCGAGCACGCGCGCCTGCGCCTGCGAGGGCTGGAGGGCGCGCGGGGGCTTGCGCGCCTGCCGCTGCGGGTCAGGGAGCTGGACCAGCGGCTGCGCCGGCTGGAGGCATTGCCGCAGATGCTCCGCGCGCTCGTCGCGGGGCGCCGGCACCGGGTCGAGGCTGCGACGTCACGCCTGTACCGCTGGCCGGTGAGGTTCGGCGCGCCCCGCCTGAGGGAGCTGGTGACGGCCAGGCTCGCTATCGGTCGCGAGCGGCTGCACTCGCTGGCCCGGCGGCGGCGGCTCGAACTGGCGTCGCTCGAGCGAGCGCTCGGGGCGCTCTCGCCCAGGAACGTCCTCGAGCGCGGGTACTCGATCACGACCCGCGAGGGTGAGGCGCGGCCTCTTCGCGACGCCTCGCAGGTGATGGCCGGGGAGCGCCTGGTGACGACACTGGCGCGCGGCCAGGTGCGCTCGCTGATCATCGGGCGGCGGGGCGAGCAGGGGTCGCTGTTCGAGGAGGAGGAAAGCTGACAGCTCACAGCTCACAGCCGACAGCTCGAGCGGGGACAAACCGTCGTGGCCCGGGGTCTGGTGACGCCCGCTTGGTGCGTGGTTCCTCCGCTGAGCGTGGCTAACCCCTGGTTGCTGTCAGCTGTGGGCTGTCGGCTGTTGGCTGGGTGGAAGGGAGGGCAACGGTGACCAAGGAGACATTCGAGGAAGCGCTTGCGCAGCTCGAGGAGGTCGTCGCCAAGCTGGAGGACGAGTCGGTCGGCCTCGAGGAGGCGCTCAAGCTCTTCGAGCGCGGCGTGAAGCTGGCGCGGCGGTGCCGCACCCAGCTGGAGGGTGTGGAGCGCCGGGTCGAGCAGCTACTCGCCGAGGCCCCGGAGGGCGAGGAGCCCAAGACAGAGCCTTTCGCCCCCGAGGAGGCATGAAGGTGGACCTGCACGCCTTCCTGGCGGCGGAGCGGGAGCGCATCGACGGCGCTCTTGACCGCCTGCTCCCCGCAGCGGATGCGTGGCCCACGAGGCTGCACGAGGCGATGCGCTACGCGGTGTTCGGCGGCGGCAAGCGGGTGCGGCCGGTCCTGGTGCGGGCTGCCTGCCGGGCCTCGGGCGGCGACCCCGAGGGGGTGCTGGAGGCGGCGTGTGCCCTCGAGCTGGTGCACACGTACTCCCTGATCCACGACGACCTGCCGGCGCTCGACAACGACACGCTGCGGCGCGGGCGCCCGACCGTCCACGTAGCGTTCGACGAGCCGCTAGCCATCCTCGCAGGGGACGCCCTGCTCACGGAGGCGTTCGCCGTGATGGCCACCTTCCCCGAGGGGGAGGGGTTCGCGGCACGGCGGGCCGAGGCGTGCCGGTTGGTGGCCGGGGCCATCGGCTCCCGGGGCATGGTCGGAGGGCAGGTGGAGGACCTGGAGGCCACCGGAGTTCCCCCGGATGCAGGGCGACTCGACCGGATCCACCGCGCCAAGACCGGCGCTTTGATCGGCGCGGCGGTGGAACTCGGCGCCCTCCTTGCCGCGGCCGACGGCGCGCACCGGGAGGCGTTCGCCGGGTTCGGGCAGCGGCTCGGCCTGTTGTTCCAGATTGCCGATGATATCCTTGACGTCACCGGTTCGGCGGCGAGCCTCGGCAAGAGCCCCGGAAAGGACGCTGCGGCTGGGAAGCTCACCTACCCCGCCGTGTTCGGCCTGGACGCCGCGAACCGCGAGTTGTATGCGCTGGCGACGTCGCTGGCGCGGGAGGCGCAGGGGCTCGAGGGACGTGGAGGGACGCTGGGCGCCATGGTGGGCTACGTGGCGCGCCGCGACCGGTAGGGAACGACATGGGGCTGCTTGAAAAGATCTCGAGCCCGGCGGATCTTCGCCGGATCCCGGAGGAGGCGCTTCCGGACCTCGCGGAGGAGCTGCGCCGCTTCCTGCTCTCCTCGGTGAGCCAAACCGGCGGGCACCTGGCCTCCGGGCTGGGTGCGCTGGAGCTGACTCTCGCGCTTCACTACGTCTTCGACACGCCCCGTGACCTCCTGGTGTGGGACGTGGGGCACCAGTGCTACCCGCACAAGGTGATCACCGGCCGGCGCGAGCGCTTCCACACTCTGCGCATGTACGGCGGGGTCTCGGGTTTCCTCAAGCGGGAGGAGAGCGAGTACGACACCTTCAACGCCGGCCACGCCTCGACCTCGATTTCGGCTGCGCTCGGCATGGCGGTGGCGCGCGACCTCAGGGGCGAGGACTACCGGGTGGTCGCGATCATCGGGGACGGCGGGCTCACCGGTGGGATTGCGATGGAGGGCCTCAACCAGGCCGGCTACCTTGGCCGCAAGCTGATGCTCATCCTCAACGACAACGAGATGTCGATCTCCCCCAACGTCGGTGCGATGCAGGGCTACCTGAACAGGATCATCCACGGGCAGCCCTACCGTCGCTTGAAGGACGACATCGAGCGGTTCCTCCTGGCGATACCCAAGGTGGGCGAGGGGATGCTGAAGCTCGCCAAGCAGGCCGAGCACATTGCGAAGCAGCTGGTCGTGCCGGGGCTCCTCTTCGAGGAACTGGGGTTCAAGTACGTGGGCCCGATCAACGGCCACTCGATCCCGCAGCTCGTCGCGACGCTGCGCGAGTACAGGGACTCGAACCACCCGGTGCTCGTCCACGTGGTCACCCGCAAGGGCAAGGGGTACGAGCCGGCCGAGGCCGACCCCGTGTTCTGGCACGGCGCCACGCCGTTCTCGGTCGAGACCGGGCAGGTGGCGCAGAAGAAGCCCGGCCCCCCGTCCTACACGAAGGTGTTCGCGGAGACGCTCGTCGAGCTAGCCAAGAAGGACCCGCGCATCGTGGCGATCACCGCAGCGATGCCGGAGGGGACGGGCCTCGACCTCTTCGCCAAAGCGATCCCCGAGCGCTTCTTCGACGTCGGGATCTGCGAGCAGCACGCGGTCACGTTTGCCGCCGGCCTCGCGACCCGCGGGCTACGGCCCGTGGTGGCGATCTACTCGACGTTCCTCCAGCGGGCCTACGACCAGATCTTCCACGATGTCTGCCTGATGCACCTCCCGGTCGTGTTCGTGCTCGACCGAGGCGGCCTGGTGGGCGCCGACGGGCCGACCCACCATGGTGTCTTCGACCTCTCCTACCTGCGGGTGTTCCCGGAGATGCTGGTGATGGCGCCGAAGGACGAGAACGAGCTGCGGGACATGCTCGCGACCGCGCTCGCCCACGACCGCCCCGCGGCGCTGCGCTTCCCGCGCGGCAACGGATACGGCGTTGCCATGACCGGGGCGCCTCGCCCTCTGGCGGTCGGCAAGGCCGAAGGGCTTCGGCGCGGCAAGGACGGCCTCGTCTGGGCGGCTGGCACGATGGCCTCCGAGGCGTTTCTGGCCGCCGAGAGGCAGGCGGCCGATGGTGGGCCGGACCTGACGGTGGTCAACGCCCGCTTCGTAAAGCCGCTCGACGTTGAGCTTCTCGCCGCCCAACTGCACCCCGGTTCGCGGCTGATGACCGTGGAGGAAAACGCGCTCGCGGGGGGCTTCGGGTCCGCGGTGATGGAGGCCGTGGCCTCTCTCAAGGTGCCGGACGTGGCGGTCGAGCGCTTGGGAATCCC
>JALHTD010000118.1 GCA_022865555.1 Thermoanaerobaculaceae bacterium
CAGCCGCTGGGAGGTGCTTACGAGGAGCCGCAGGCTCTCACGCGCCTGGAACTGCGCGCGCCGCGTCGGCGAGCCGATGGGCTGCTCCGGGTTCCGCCGGACCGTATGGTTCAGGTCCCGGATGGACTTTTCCAACTTGACCGCGATGGCGGTCACCGCCTTCTGATCCCACGGGGTGGCCTGCGCGAAGGCACCGGACGCCAGCATGGTGAACAACAGCGCGAGGCCGGCGGTTCGGGCCAGCCACGAAATCCGAACGGATCGCATGAGACTCCCCCCTTATCGTGGCATGAGCGGCGGCCCATGCCAGCACCGTCGCTCTAGTATCACATCCGGGGGCGTCTGCGCGCGAGAAAACGCGTGACTGAGCGCGAAATCCGCTGGGAAGAGCCGAAGGAGCCGCGATCCCGTCGCGCAGCCCGGCACGGCGCCTTCTTCTTCTCGGCCGATTTCGCCACATGGTCTGCCACAGGACAGGCCCGGCGAGGGGTGGAGCAAGCCGGCACGGCCCGGGGCCCCGGCTCTTGCCGGTGGCGGAGGATGGGTTATCGAATGGTTCCTCGTGTGACGAGAGGAGGATCCTGGATGAGGAAGAGCGCCTTGGCCCTCGGACTCTGCGTGGCGATGGTGTCCGGCTGCGTGTCGCAGACACAGTGGGCGCCGACGGTCGACACGTATGGCAGCTCTCGCGCACAGTTCGTGAGCCGCGACCAGCAGGAGTGTCGGCAGCTCGCGCTCCAGTCTTCCGGAGGCACGACCGAGCAGGCCGCGCGAGGCGCGGTCGCGGGCGGGCTGCTCGGTGCGGCGGCCGGCGCGGCCATCGGTGCGGCGTCCGGCGGCGGCGCTGGCCGAGGAGCCGCGATCGGGGCTGCGGCCGGCGGGATCGGCACGGGCGCGGTTCGCGGCGTCCAGACGAATCAGCAGTTCCAGCAGGCTTTCAACCAGTGCATGCGAAACCGCGGCCACTCGGTCCTCTGATGAGGGCGACGAGGAGGGGGATGCGATGACGATGACGTTTCGGGTGGCCGTGCTGCTGGCGGCAACGCTGGGCCTTGCGGGAGCGGCGAACGCCGCGGATTCCGATCTCGCCACGACATTGAAGGGGACCGTGGAGGACAACCTGCGCGGCTACAACGCCAAGGACATGGAGGCGACGCTGCGCTCGGTGCACAAGAGTTCGCCCGAGTACGACTCGACCAAGGCCGCCCTGGCGGATCAGTTCCGGGACTTCGACGTCAAGGCGGAGCTGATCGACTTCCACTACATGGGGCACGACGACGAGTTCGTCGTCGCGCGCGTGAAGACCCGCTTCGTGGCTCCGGCCGGCAGCGGCTTCAACGACAACGTGGTGGACAGCCTCGTGGCCTTCCATCACGACGGCAGCGTCTGGAAGCTGTGGAGCGACGAGGTGCTCGGCGTTCAGTTCGATGCCAAGTGAGGTGAGCCGAGCGCGGCGACGTCGCGCGCCGCTCCTGATCGCGCTGGCCTCCTGGATGTACGGCTGCGCGACCTTCCCCGTGAACCCGCCGCTCCGGCGCTGGGAGCCGCCACGGCCCGCCGCCGCGTCGGCGACGGGGCGGCGCAGCGACATGCTGATCCTGCTGGCATTCTCCGGTGGCGGAACCCGCGCCGCAGCCTTCGCGTACGGCGTGCTCGAGGAGCTCCGCGACACGGAGGTCGTGATCGGTGGAAAACCGCGCCGCCTCCTCGACGAGGTCGA
>JALHTD010000119.1 GCA_022865555.1 Thermoanaerobaculaceae bacterium
GTCGAGGCGGCCATCGAGAACCCCGGTGGCGTGACCCTGCGGGCCGGCTACTCGGCTAACGCAGATGTCGTCATCCAGGAGAAGGCCAACGTGCTGTTGCTCCCGGAGCGGCTCGTCACCTTCGACAAGGAGAAAGCCTCTGTCGAGGTCCCCGCCGCTGCGCCGGGCACGCAGCCGGTGAAGAAGGAGATCAAGGTCGGGTTGTCCGACGGCCTGAAGCTCGAGATCGTCTCCGGTCTTGCGGAGGGCGACGACGTCGTGCAGCGCCCGCCCAAGGAAATTAAATGAGACAAACATCAGCGGACAGCCAACAGCTGACAGCCAGGACTATGAGCGCCGGGGAGCTCGGGCGTGTCGTCCATCAGTTGCGCACGAGGTTGTTGCTGTCAGCTATGAGCTGTTGGCTGTCAGCTGGGTGGTAGGGGGCGCATGGGGTGGCGCAACTACCTCCGCCAGTTCCTGCGTGACCTCCGCAGCCAGAAACTGCGCGCCGCCCTCACCCTGTTCGGCCTGGTGTGGGGCACGGCCTCCGTCACGCTGCTGCTGGCGTTCGGGGAGGGGCTCCAGGAGCGTTTGCTCAAGAACATCCGCGGTCTGGGCGAGAACATCGTGATCTGCTGGCCCTCGCAGACCAGCAAGACCTGGGAGGGGTTGCCGCGCAACCGGAAGATCACGATCAAGGACGAGGACATCGACGCGCTGCGGCGTGAAGTGCCCGGGTTGACGGGAATCTCCGGGGAGTACAGCAACGACAGCAGGAAGTTCAAGGTGGGCCATAAGGTCCTTGTCCCCGGGGTGACAGGGGCGAACCCGATCTTCGCCGCGATGCGGAACCTCATCCCGCGGACCGGCGGACGCTACATCGACGACCTCGACATGGACGAACGGCGGCGCGTCGTCTTCCTCGGCGACGGGCTCAAGAAGGACCTGTTCGGCGATCAGGAGGCCGTGGGGAAGTACGTGAACGTGAACGGCGTGCCGTTCCTGGTGGTCGGCGTGATGCAGAAGAAGGAGCAGGACTCGAGCTACCAAGGGCGCGACACGGACCGGGCCTCGATTCCGGCGACGACGTTCCGGGCGATCTACGGGCAGCAGAATTACGGAAACTTCGTCTTCCAGGTCGCGGACGCGGACAAGGTCGAGATCGCCAAGGACAAGGTGATCGCGACGCTGGCGAAGATCCACCGCTTCGACCCCAGCGACTCCGAGGCGGTGCGCATGTGGGACGTCACCGAGAACGAGAAGTTCATGCACTCGTTCATGCTCGGCTTCCGAATCTTCCTGGGTGTGATGGGTGTGCTCACGCTTGTGGTCGCCGGGATCGGCGTGTCCAACATCATGAACGTCGTGGTCGAGGAGCGCACCAAGGAGATCGGGGTCAAGATGGCCCTGGGCGCGAGGCAGCGCATGATCGTGAGCCAGTTTCTCTTCGAGACGATGCTGCTGACCGTCCTCGGGGGCGCGATCGGGTTCCTGATCTCGTGGGGGATCTGCGCCGTTTTCCCCGCGAAGCTCGACGAGTTCGTGGGGACGCCCGTGATCTCGCTGCAGGTGGGTGCGATGACGGCCTGCGTGCTGGGTGTGATCGGTTTTCTGGCGGGGTACTTCCCGGCGCGCAGCGCAGCGCGTCTGAACCCCGTGGAAGCGCTGAGGCTGTAGGCATGAAGGCGCTCTCTCTCATCGTTCGTCTGTTCCGCGGGGCGGCGAAGATCCAGCGGAAACGCATGATCCTGACGGCGACGGCGATCGCCTGGGGCACCGTGGCAATCATCTTGCTGCTCTCGTTCGGGGAGGGACTTAAGCGCAGCCTCGAAACGGGCAGACGGGGGCTCGGCGAGAGCATCGTGATCATCTGGATGGGAGAGACGGAGAAGGCGTTTGCCGGCCTGCCGGCGGGCCGTCCGATCCGGTTGGTGCCCGACGACGTCGAGTTGGTCCTGGAAGGGGTGCCGGAGCTCGCCTCGGCCAGCGGGGAGATGCACAACTGGAACGTGCAACTCGTCAACGGGCGAACGGCCCTCAACAAGCGCGTGGTCGGCGTCCACCCGGCATACCGCGATCTGCGGACGAGCTACGCGCAGGCTGGTGGCCGCTACATTGACGAGCTGGATCAGCGGCTCAAGCGGCGGGTCGTGTTCCTCGGCAACGAGTTGGCGAAGGACCTGTTCGGCAAGGACGATCCGGTCGGGAAGACGCTGCTCGTGGCCGACACGCCTTTCACGGTGATCGGCGTGCTGCAGAAGAAGAAACAGATGAGCATGTACGGCGGGCCCGACTCCGACCGGGCAACGATCCCACTGTCCACGTTCGAGGCGATGTTCGGCCGACGGTACCTGTCCAACCTGGTCTACCAGCCGACCTCTGTCGCGATGGCTCCCGTGGCGAAGCGGCACCTAATGGAGGTCCTCGGGGCCAAGTACCGGTTCGACCCCGCCGACACGCGGGCGCTCTACTTCTGGGACACCATCGAAGACGCCAAGATGATGAACGCGATCATGATCGGCATCGAGATGTTCCTGGGCATGATCGGGGCGCTCACGCTTATCATCGGTGGGGTTGGTGTCGCCAACATCATGTTTGCTGCGGTCACGCACAGGACGCGCGAGATCGGTGTCCAGATGGCGCTCGGCGCGCGACGGGTCTACATCACTGGATCGATCGTGCTGGAGTCGGTCGCCCTGACGTTCGCCGGTGGGGTGGCGGGGATTGGCATCGGCGTGGCGGTCGTGCAGGCGCTGGCGGCGGTTCAGGCGAGGGCGAAGAGCGAGGCGATGGAGTTCCTCGGGGCGCCGACGATCTCGATCCCCATCGCGGTCACCACGGTGACACTGCTCGGGCTGATCGGGCTGGCGGCCGGGTACTTCCCTGCACGGCGAGCGGCGTCGGTGCAGCCGGCGGACGCACTGCGCTTCGAGTGAGGGAGTGGCCATGTTCTGGAACGGGAAGAACGGCAAGAACGGCGGCAAGAGCGAGGGGAACGGGCACCACCTCATCGATCTGCAGGGTATCCGCAAGGTCTACGACACCGGAGCTGTGAAGGTGGAGGCGCTTCGCGGCCTCGACCTTGCGGTGCGGGAGAACGAGTTCCTGGCAATCGTGGGCCCTTCGGGTTCGGGCAAGTCCACCCTCATGAACATCATCGGGTGTCTCGACACGGCTACGGAGGGCTCGTACCGGCTGCGCGGGGAGCAGGTGGCCGGGTTGACGATCGACCGGTTGGCCGAGATCCGCAACAAGCGGGTGGGCTTCGTGTTCCAGAACTTCAACCTGCTTCCGCAGCTCACCGCTTTTGAAAACGTCGAGCTGCCGCTGCTCTTCAAGGGCACACCAGCGCGTCAGCGGCGCGAGCGCGTCGAGTTGCTCTTCGAGCAAGTCGGGCTTTCCGATCGCATGCTGCACCGGCCGGTGGAGCTCTCGGGTGGTGAGATGCAGCGGGTGGCGATCGCCCGGGCACTGGCCTGCGAGCCGGACATCATCCTGGCGGATGAGCCCACCGGGAACCTCGACACGACCTCGGGGCGGGACATCATCGGGATGTTCGAGGACCTCTGGAGGAAGGGCCACACGCTCGTGCTCATCACGCACGATCCGGCGATCGCCCGGCGCGCCCGTCGGATCGTGAACGTGCAGGACGGGACGGTCGTGAGCGACGAGGCGGTTGCCTGAGGTTTCCTACTGGGGCTTTACTCCGACGTAGGACCCGGCGGCGTTGACCGTGTACCAGATCTCGTCCGGCTTGCTCTTGAACGCCTTGGTGAAGAGATCCTCGGCTGTCTGGCGGTCGCCGTGGAGGTTGTACCAGGCCCCGACCTCGACGAGGTTGGCCTCGTCCTTGGGATCGAGCGCGAGCGCCTTGTCGAATGCGGCCTTGGCCTTGTCCCACTCCTTGGCCTCGACGTAGACACGGCCCATGCGCATCCAGTCGTCCTTCTTGACCTTGGTGCCGATCACCCGGTCGAAGATCCCCTGGCCCTCCGCCTTGTCGCCCATCAGGTAGTACACGCGACCCACCGCGATGTTCTCCCAGGAACCGTTGCCGGCCTGCTTGAGCGCCACGGTCAAGAGCCCGAGCGCCGCTTCGTTTGGGGTCGTGTCGAGGTACATCATCGGATCGACCTTCTTTCCCCCGGAGGCCGCGACCCCGACGGCTACCCCCAGCACGAACGCCACCAGTACCACCACCGCGTGCGCTCTCCTCATCGTCGCCTCCCCAAAGATCGGAATATAGACTGGGTCTCGCTTGCTCGCAACCACCGGGCCATGGTGCTCCCTTGCGTGCGACGATCCGGTGGGGTAGTCATGGCCGGGAAGTCAACCGGTGGAGGTGTCCAATGAAGTCGTTGACGCGCTACCTGACCATGAACGTGCCAACCCGGATGGAGTTCGTGAACATCACAGAAGAGGTTACCGAGGCGGTGCGCGAGAGCGGTGTGCGCGAAGGGCTGTGCCTGGTCAACGCCATGCACATCACCGCGAGCGTGTTCATCAACGACGACGAGCCTGGGCTCCACGAGGACTACAGGCGCTGGCTCGAGCGGCTGGCGCCCTA
>JALHTD010000120.1 GCA_022865555.1 Thermoanaerobaculaceae bacterium
ACCAGGACGTCCAGCTCCCCGAGCCCCTCTTCCAACGCCGCCAGCAGGGCCTCCTCGGTCTCGGGGGCCAGCGAATTGAAATTGCCGTAGTCGATGCGCCTGGCCTCCCGCTCGCCTTCGTACGGCTTGGTGTAGGTGGGGGTCTGCCAGGCCTCCTTCTGCAGCAGGAACCCGCGGACGTCGACCTGCGCCTGCTCCAGCAGGCGCAGCATCTGCCAGCCGAAGGGGTCGTCCCCCGCCACGCCGAACACCCGGATGCTGCCCGCGCCCAGTGCCCGCAGGTTGGCGGCCACGTTGCCGGCACCTCCGAGGGAGTAGCGCTGCTCCCGCACCGCCAGGGTGGCTAGGCCCGTCTCGATCGAGATCTCCGACCCCGCCGGGTCCAGCACTAGATAAGCGTCGAGGCAGAAGTCGCCGATCACCCCAACGCGCACCGTGCGGATGCGCTCCAGGAGGCGCGGCAGGGCGGTCCTCACGGCCGCCAGTCTACCATGACTGCGGGCCGCCCCGCCACGCGGGAAGGCGCCGCGCGTATTGAAACCCGGCGGCGATCGCACTACAGTGAGGCAATGGCTTGGCTGCTCGGCGTCGACATCGGCGGAAGCAAGAGCGCTGTGGTGCTCGGCGTACAGGAAAACCCGCAGGAGCTCGGCAGCCTCCGAGCGGTGGACCGCGTCGCCTTCGCCACGGAAACTTCCCGCGGGCTTCAGGATACCCTGCAGCGCCTGTACCACGGGGTGGACGAGCTGCTCGCCCGCCGCGGGATCGGCCCTGCGGAGCTGGCCGGCATCGGGGTGAGCTGCGGCGGGCCCCTGGACAGCCGGGCAGGCCTGGTCCTTTCCCCGCCCAACCTCCCCGGCTGGGACCAGGTGCCGATCGTGCGGCTGCTCGAGGAACGCTACGGCGCCCGCACCCGGCTTCAGAACGACGCCAACGCCTCGGCACTGGCCGAGTGGCTGCTGGGCGCCGGCCGGGGCTGCCGCAACCTGGTGTTCCTCACCTTCGGCACGGGAATCGGCGCCGGCCTGATCCTGGACGGGAGGCTGTACGCCGGCGCCAACGACCTAGCCGGGGAGATCGGGCACGTGCGCCTGGCGGACTATGGGCCGGTGGGTTACGGTAAGGCCGGCTCCTTCGAGGGTTTCTGCAGCGGCGGGGGGCTGGTGCAACTGGCGCGCGCCAAGGTCCTGGAGCGCCTGCAGGTTGGCCAGGCCGTGGCCTTCTGCCCGGATGCGGGCGCCCTCGAGCGCCTCACGGCCCGCAGCGTGGCCGAGGCGGCCAAGGCCGGCGACCCGGTGGCCAGGGAGATCTACGAGCTTTGCGGGACCTACCTGGGCCGCGGGCTGGCCCTGCTGATCGACATCCTGAACCCCGAACTGATTATCCTGGGGAGCATCTTCGCCCGCTCGGGCGAGCTGCTCTGGCCCGCAGCCGCCCGCGTGCTCGAGCAGGAGGCCCTTCCGCTGGCGCGCCGGGCCTGCCGGGTGGTCCCCGCCGGGCTGGGCGAGCAGCTCGGCGACTACGCGGCGCTGGCAGTGGCGGCCTACGAACCATGAAAGCGGAAATCCTGGAGCTTTTTGAGCGGGGGCTGCGGGCTGGCGGCCTGGAGCCGTTGCGGGAGCCGCTGGCCGCGGCCTTCGGCCTGCTGGCCGGAGCCTTGAGCGGTGGCGGCAAGGTGCTGGTCTGCGGCAATGGCGGGAGCGCCGCGGACTCCGAGCACATCGTGGGGGAGCTGATGAAGGGCTTCCGCAGCCGCCGCCCTCTTCCGGAAGCGGACCGGGAGCGCCTCGAGGCCGCCTGCGGCCAGGAGGGGCGCGCCCTGGCCGGGCGGCTGCAGCGGGCCCTGCCGGCCATTTCCCTGGTGAGCCAGGTCGCGCTAGGCACCGCGGTGGCCAACGACCTAGGCGCGGACCTGGTGTTCGCCCAGCAGGTGTACGGCTACGGGCAGCCTGGCGACGCGCTGATCGCCATCAGCACCTCGGGCAACGCGGGCAACGTGCTGGCCGCCTGCCGCACGGCGCGCGCCTTCGGCCTCGCAATCCTGGGCTTGACCGGAGCGGACGGCGGGGAGCTCGCGCGGGCCTGCGACGTGTGCCTCCGCGCCCCGGCCTTCGACACCGCGGAGGTCCAGGTCTGGCACCTGAGAGCCTACCACC
>JALHTD010000121.1 GCA_022865555.1 Thermoanaerobaculaceae bacterium
ACCCCGGTTCCCGGCGGCACCTCGGCGTCCACCGAGAGCAGGAAGGGCACGCCCTCCACCGAGGCGGCGAGCAGCATCCCCCGCGACTCCACGCCCATCAGCACCGCCGGCTTGAGGTTTGCCACCACCACTAGCTGGCGGCCGACGAGCTTGTCCGGCTCGTACTGGGCGCCGATCCCCGCCACGAGCTGGCGCAGGCTACCCTCCCCCAGGTCCACCTCCATGCGGATGAGCTTCTTCGACTTGGGGACACGCTCGGCTGTCTTCACCCGGCCGACCACCAGCTTCATCCGGGCGAACTCCTCGATGCCGACGAGCTCGCCTTCGGCCGGGGCCGGCGGCGCAGCTTGAACGGGTTTGGTCTCGTCCACCATGACCTCCGCAAAGAAAGCGTCGACGTCGGCGCGGGGGAAAAGGGCGCCCTCCTCGCCGAGCTTCTGGTTCACCTGCAGGCCGCCCCAGCGCAACGCCGCATCGTTCGCGGCAGCGGTGCCCACGCCGAGCTGCGCCAGCAGGCGGGCGGCCGTGGCCGGCATGACCGGCCCAACCAAGACGGCCGTCAGGCGCAGCGCCTCCAGACAGTTGTAGAGAACCCGGCTGAGTGCCGGCGATCCGACGCCCTCGGCCTTGACCATCGCCCACGGTGCCTTCTCGTTGACGTAGCCGTCCACCGCCGTCAGCAGCTCCCAGACCGCCTCCAGGGCGCGCTGGAACTCGTAGGCGTCCATCGCCTCGACGTAGCGGCGCACGGCCGTCTCGGCCGCCGCCCGCAAAGTGCTCTCCTCGCACGGCTCGGGCGGCGTCTTCCCTTCGAAGTAGCGGCGCGCCATCGCCAGCACCCGCGACGACGCGTTGCCGAGACCGTTGGCGAGGTCGGCGTTGTACCGCCCCAGGAAGCCCTCGTCGGAGAAGCTCGCGTCCTGCCCGAACGTCATCTCGCGAAGCAGGAAGTAGCGCAGGGCGTCAGGGCCGAAGCGCTCGATGAGATAGTCCGGACGCACCACGTTGCCGAGGGATTTGGACATCTTGCGCTCGTCGCGGAGCCACCAGCCGTGGCCGAAAACCTGCTTCGGGAGCGGTAGGCCGGCGGACATCAGGAACGCGGGCCAGTACACGCAGTGGAAGCGAAGGATGTCCTTGCCCACCAGGTGCAGGTTGGCGGGCCAGAAGCGGCGGTAGAGTTCCTGATCGGCCGAGCCGAAGCCGAGGGCCGTGATGTAGTTGGCGAGGGCGTCCAGCCACACGTAAACGACGTGCTCCGGGTCGCCCGGCCACGGGATGCCCCACTTCAGCGAGACGCGCGAGATCGAGAGGTCCTTGAGGCCCATCTCGACGAAGCGCACCACCTCGTTGTAGCGCGAGGCCGGCCGAATGCACTCCGGGTTCTCGCGGTAGAAGCGCAGCAAAGGCTTCTGGTAGGCGGACAGCCGGAAGAAGTACGACTCCTCCTTGAGCAGCTCGACCGGGTGGCCCTGGTCGGGGCACTTGCCGTCCACCAGCTGTGACTCGGGGAAGAACGCCTCGCACCCCGCGCAGTACCACCCCTCGTAGGACCCCTTGTAGATGTCGCCGTTCTTCTGCAGCAGCGCGATCAAGGCGTGGACGCCGGCATGGTGGCGCGCCTCGGTGGTGCGGATGAAGTCGTCGTGCGTGATCTCCAGCGTCCTCCAGAGCGGCGGGTAGCGGCCGAACACGCGATCCGCCAGCTCCCTGGGCGTGATGCCCTGCTCGCGTGCCGTCCGGTCCATCTTCTGGCCGTGCTCGTCGGTCCCGGTGAGGAAGCGAACGTCGAAGCCGCGCATCCGCTTGTACCGCGCCACCGTGTCCGCCACCACGGTCGTGTAGATGTGACCGATGTGGGGCAGGTCGTTGACGTAGTAGATCGGCGTCGTGATGTAAAAGGTGTCGCGAGCCACCGCTTCTCCTTCGCCCTTCAGGACGCAAA
>JALHTD010000122.1 GCA_022865555.1 Thermoanaerobaculaceae bacterium
ATCCATCTCGTCAAGCAGGCAGAACGGCGCGGGCCGGATCCGGAAGAGGGCGAGCAGCAGCGCGATCGCGGCGAGCGCCTTCTCGCCGCCGGAGAGCAGCAGCACCGACTGGGCGTGCTTGCCCGGCGGGCGCACGCGGATCTCGATCCCGCTCTCGAGCGGCGCGTCGGGGTCGGAGAGCTCGGCCCTCGCCTCGCCGCCGCCGAACAGCCGCTGGAAGACGTCGTCGAACGCGACGTTGACCTCAGAGAGCGTTGCCAGAAAGCGTTCCGCGCAGGTGGCGTCGAGCTCCTTCACGGTCTCGTTGAGGGACTCCAGCGAGCGCTCCAGGTCCCGGCGCTGCTCCCTGAGGAAGGTGTGCCGCTGCTCCAGCTCGTCACGTTCGATCACCGCCAGCTCGTTCACCGGCCCGAGCGCCTCCAGTTCGGCCGCGAGGGTCTGCTCGCGGGCCTCGAGCTCCGGCACCGCCTCCGGAGGCGGCGGCTCCGGCAGCTCGGCCTGGCCGGCCAGCGTGAAAGCGATGGTTTCCTCGAGGCGCTCGCGAGCGCCGCTGGCTTCGGCGAGGGCGAGGCGGGCGGCGTGAGCGGCGTCACGGGCAGCCAGGTGGGCGAGCCGGCTTGCCTCGGCCTCACTCTCGGCCGCCGTCACCTTTGCTCTGACCGCCTCGACCTCGCTGGTCAGGCGTTCCACCTCGTGGTGGGAGGCAGTGCGCCGCGCCAGCAGCTCCTCGAGCTCGGCGCGCGCCGCCGCGGCAGCATGCCCCGCGGCCTCCGCCCGTTGCCCCTGGGCCTGGACCTCGTCGCGCGCCAGTTGCTCGCGCCGCCGCAGCTCCTCCAGCTCCTCGCGGTGGCGGGTGAGGTCCCGTTGTGCCGCGACCAGGCGCTCGTACGCGACTGCCGCCACACCACGCGTGCGCTCGGCCTCGGCCCGTGTCGAAGCGGCCGCCTCGCGGGCACGGTCGGCCTCGCGGGCGAGGGCGTCCACCTCGGACTCCAGCTCGCTGGCACGGGCGCCGAGCCGCTGCACCTCCTCGCGCGCAACGGTGAGGCGGCCGGCAAGGACCGCGCTCTCCTCCGCGAGGCGGGTGAGCTCCGCCGCCAGGGCCTCGAGCTCCCGTTCCAGACGCTCGCGCTCGCGGTGCAGCGACTGGTGAGAGGAGGAGGCCGCTGCCAGCCCCTCCGCCGACTGCCGCGCGGCGGCGTCGCGCTCGGCAAGCTGCGGGCTGAGCTCGATCAGCTCGCGCTGCACCTGCTCCAGCGCAGCGCCGGTCTCCCCCTCGCGCGCGGCGGCAGCAGCCTCGGAGGCGGCAACCTCGCGCTCGCGCAGGCGCAGCTCCAACACCCCGGCGGCGGCGGCGCGCCCACCCGGCAGCTCGAGGCGCATACCTCGGCGCCGGCCGCCTCCAGGCAGCAGCACTACCAGGTCGGCATCGGCGATCGCCAGTTCCCGCGCGTGGGCGAGGTCGCGCGCCACCGCGGCACGCGGGAGTGCGGCGGAGAGCCACCCCAGGTTATCGGCCGAGGCCCCGCCCTGCTCGAGCAGCGGCGACGGGCGTGGCCGAAGTGTGCGATCGGCGACGACCACCTCGAGCCTGCCCTCGAACTTAAGGGCACTCGCGACGAGCAGCGCCGCGGCCTCCTCGTCGGCGCACACCGCCAAGTTGAGAAGGCCGCCGTAGGCGCGGTCCAGCAGCCTCGCAATCTCGGGGGACGGGGCGAGGAAGTCGGCGACGGTGCCGAGCAGCTTGCTCTCGGGCAACGCGCGGGCGAGGGCCGTCGGCAGGGCGCGTGCTTCGGCAAGCTGGCGCGCAAGCCCCTCGCGCTCGTGCTGGGCCTGCCAGCGCTCGTGGCCGGCCACATCGCGGGCAGCGGTCAGCTCGGCGGCGCGTGCGGCGAGGGACTCCTGGCGCACGCGCAGCGTCTGGCGCTGGCTCTCGACCTCAGCAGCCGTCGCCGCAGCCGAGCTCTCCTGGGCCGCCGCGTCCGCCTCGCCGTGTGCGACCTGCCCGAGGTGGGCGCCCAGGCGCTCGTGCTCTGCGGTCAGGCGCGTGCGCTGGTAGGCATCCTGCTCCAGCTCCACCTCGAGGCGGTGAACGCGGTTGCGAGCCTCGCTGGCGCTGGCGACCGCCGCGAGCAGCGTGCGCCGTGCCTCCTCGGCCCTGGCGCCGATGTCGCGCGAGGCGGTCTCCGCCGCCTGCGCCGACTCGAAAGCGGCCTGGGCCTCCTGCTCGCGCACCGCGAGAGTGCCCTCTGCCCCGGCGAGAGCGGCGCTGAGAGCGGCACCCTGCTGCTGCAGGGCCTCGGCCGAGGAGGCGAGGCGCGCGGTCTCCACGCGTGCCGCGTCGCGGCGCTCGCCGGCCTCCGTCGCCTCGCGCCGTGCGGCGGCCTCCTCGGCCTCGCGGCGCTGGGCGAGGGCATCGGTCCTGGCTTCCTCGTCACGGGCGGCAGTCAGACGCTCCTGGGCGCCGTCCAGCTCTCGCCGCAGGGCCGCGAGTGACGCATCGGCACGGGCCAGCGTCGCGGCGGCCTCCGCCTCAGAGAGGCCAGCGGCGGTGAGCGTCCGTTGCTTCTCCTCGACGGCGACCACGAGCGCGGCGCGCTTGCCGGCGAACAGGGCCGCCCGCACCTCGGCGAGGGCTTTTCGCAGCTCGTGATGCTTCTCCGCACGGCGCGCCTGGCGCCTGGCCGCATCCAGCGCGCGCCTGACCTCCGCCGCCACGTCGGCGAGGCGGAGCAGGTTTGCACCTGTCTCGGCGAGCTTGAGCTCGGCCTCGTGCCGGCGCGCGCGGAACTTGGTGATCCCGGCCGCTTCCTCGAAGAGCACGCGGCGCTCGGTCGCGCGGACCGAGAGCACCTGGCCGATACGGCCCTGCTCGATGATCGCGTAGGCGCGCGTGCCGAGCCCGGCGTCCATGAGCTGGTCGGCGATGTCCTTGAGGCGAACGCGGCGGCCCCGCAGGCGGTACTCGGAGGTGCCGTCTCGAAAGACGCGCCGCGAGATGTCCAGCCTTCCCTCGGTCTCCGGCCAACGGCCGTCGGGGGACACCAGGGTGAGGCTCACTTGGGCGGCGGCCAGGGGCGCCCGGCTCGGGGCGCCGGCGAAGATCACGTCCGCCATGTTCTGTGAGCGCAGCAGGCGGGCCGACTGCTCGCCGAGGACCCAGGCGATCGCGTCCGAGATGTTCGACTTGCCGACGCCGTTGGGCCCCACGATCGTGATCCGCGCCCCCGGGAAGGACAGCTCGACCCGCGTCGCGAACGACTTGAAACCCTCCAGGGTCAACGAGGCAAGGCGCACCGCTCCCATCGTCAAACCGTGCATGCTACCACGTGCGGAGCGTTGTGAACTCCTTCACAAGTGGGTTTGCATGGCTCCGAACGTCGTCTTGCGAGCACTCACGCACCAGTGCGCGACCAGACGCCTGCGACGGCGGCGCCGCAACTCGAGCAGGTCCCCTCGGGAGTGAGCCGCACGTCGAGGACGGTGAAGCCCGCGCGACGCACCAGCGTCGTGCCGCAGGAGGGACAGCGGGTGTCCTCCAGGGTGCCGACACTGCCGGGGAGGTTGCCGGCGTAGACGTAGCGCAGGCCGGCGGCGCGCCCGATCTCGGCTCCTGTCAGCAGCGTCCTGGTCGGGGTGGCCGGTGGGTCGGTCATCTGGTAGTCCGGGTGGAAGGCGGTCACGTGCCATGGAATGTCCGGCGAGATCCCCGCGAGAAACACCGCGATGGCCTTCAGCTCCTCGGGGGAGTCGTTGAGCCCGGGTACGACGAGTGTCACCACCTCCACCCAGATGCCACGCTCCACCAAGCCCGCGATCGTATCCAGCACCGCCTGCAGCTTTCCGCCGAGCGCCGTGTAGGTTTTTGGCGAGAACGACTTCAGGTCCACCTTGTAGGCATCGATCACGGGGGCGAGGTAGTCGAGCACCTCCGGGGTCGCGTGCCCATTGGACACGAAGCTGGTCGTGATCCCTGCCCTGCGCGCGAGCTCGAAGACGTCGTGCGCCCACTCGGCGCTGATGAGCGGCTCGTTGTAGGTGCTGGTGATCACCGCGCAGCGGTGCTCGATC
>JALHTD010000123.1 GCA_022865555.1 Thermoanaerobaculaceae bacterium
GGCGCTGCTGGCCAAGAGCGCCGGCGACGTGGCCGTCCAGATCGGCAAGCTGCCGGCGGATCTGGGCAAGTCGTGAGCCCAGGGGCGCGGGAGCCGCGGTGCTGAGCCGTTACCTGAGGCTGGTGGACAGGAGCCGGGGGGTTACCTCCGGCTTTCTGATTTGATGGCGTCTCAGTTTCCAGGAGGTCGATCATGGCGCAAGGTCTGACGCACGATGTCCTGATCCTGGGGGCGGGGTTGGCCGGCCTGCGGGCCGCGGTGGAGATCTCGCGGCGCCTCGACGGGAAGGTGGACATCGGCATCGTCGCGAAGGTGCAGCTCATGCGGGCCCATTCGGTGTGCGCCGAGGGCGGCACCGCAGCGGTGCTGCGGCCGGAGGAAGGGGACTCGTTCGAGCTGCACGCGTGGGACTCCGTGAAGGGTTCGGACTTCCTGGCCGACCAGGACGTGGTTCACCGTTTCGTGCGGGCGATGCCGGAGGAGATCAGGCTGCTCGACCACTGGGGCATCCCGTGGACGCGGGATGCCCAGGGCCGGATCGACCAGCGCCCGTTCGGCGGTCACTCCTTCCCGCGCACCACGCTGGCCGCCGACAAGACCGGCTTCTTCGAGATGCAGACCCTCTACGACACGTTGCTGCGCTACAAGTGTTTCACGCGCTACGACGAGTTCTTCGTCACCGATATCTTGGTCGAGGGCGGCCGGTTCGCGGGCCTGGTGGGCATTCATGCCGGCAGCGGCGAGACGGTGGTGCTGCGGGGGAAGGCCCTGCTCATCGCGACCGGCGGGGGCGGCACGCTGTACGGGTTCACGACCTACTCGCAGACGGTCACCGGCGACGGCATGGCGATGGCGTACCGCGCCGGCCTGCCGCTCGAGGACATGGAGTTCCTGCAGTTCCACCCCACCGGCCTGGTGCCCTCGGGGATCCTCATGACCGAGGGTTGCCGTGGCGAGGGCGGCTACCTCAAGAACAACAAGGGCGAGCGGTTCATGGAAAAGTACGCGCCCAAGCTGATGGAGCTCGCCCCGCGCGACATGGTCTCCCGGGCCGAGACGACCGAGATCCTGGAGGGCCGGGGTTTCCACTCCGAGGAGTGGGGCGACTACCTCCACCTCGACCTCACGCACCTGGGAGCGGAGAGGATCAACAGCCGGCTGCCGCTGATCCGGGAGGTGACGATCAAGTTCCTCGGGATCGACCCTATCACCACCCCGATCCCGATCCGCCCGGTGGCCCACTACTCGATGGGCGGCGTCGAAACCGACATCAATGGGCTGACCCGCCTGCCCAACGTCTGGGCGGCCGGCGAGGTGGCCTGCGTCAGCCTGCACGGCGCCAACCGGCTGGGCTCCAACTCCACGGCCGAGTGCCTGGTCTGGGGCGGCATCACCGGCGAGGAGATCGTCAAGGCCCTGCCCAGGCTCGATCTTCCCGCGGTGCCCGAGGGCAAGGTGAGGGCGGCAGAGGCGCACATCGAGGCGTTGCTCAAGCGTGAGGGCTCCGAGAATCTCTACGTGCTGCGCCGGGAGCTTCGCGCCGCGATGGACGAGCACGTCGGCGTGTTCCGCACCGGCGAGGGGCTTGCCGCGGCGCTTGCGGCCGTACGCGACCTGCGCACCCGGTCGCGGCGCGCGCCGGTCAACGACAAGGGCAGGACGTACAACTCCAACCTCTTCCACGCGTTGGAGCTCGAGAACCTGCTCGACCTGGCCGAGGTCACGGTGGCCGGCGCCCTCGCGCGGCAGGAGTCGCGGGGCGCGCACGCCCGCCGCGACTTCACCACCCGCGACGACGAGAAGTGGCTCAGGCACACCCTGGCCTGGTGGACGGAATCCGGGCCGCGCTTCGACCACAAACCGGTGACCATCACCACGTGGAAGCCGGTGGAACGAAAATACTAGCTGACAGCTCACAGCTGTCGGCTGCTAGTTATACGGCGCTGAAAAGGAGCTTGTATGCTCGCTAAGAAGAAGGGATACCCTAATCGACTGGGCCTATGGGGATGGCTGGGCGGCGGCCGCTGGGGTGTGGAGCGCTACCTCTACACTCTGCACCGGCTTACCGGGCTCGGCCTGCTGACCTACTTCCTCTTGCATATCCTCGTCACTTCCAGCCGCGCGCTCGGGAAGGCGCCGTGGGAGCAGGCCATGAACGCCGTGACCGGGCCGCTGTTCAAGCTCGGCGAGTAC
>JALHTD010000124.1 GCA_022865555.1 Thermoanaerobaculaceae bacterium
ACGTCGAAGGGAAGGTACTGCTCGGCCTCCCAGAGGATCGACTCGGCGAGCTCCGCGTCCGACATCGCCGGAACCTGGATCTTGCGGATCGCCACCGAGATCCCTGAAAGAGAAATCCCGAAACCGGCGTTCTTCACGCTCTGCTCCTGGATAAGTCGCTGGGCCACCTCGACGACCAGCGAGGAGTCCATCACCGTGCCTTCGACGATCGCCTCGGGGGAGAGGGTTGCGTGTCCGGCGTGCAAAAGCGAGAATCTGCCGCCTTTCGCGCCCTTCAATTCCACCAATTTGACCGCAGAGGAGCCTATGTCCAGCCCCACGATCCCTTTTTTCTTTCGTAGAAACACGGTTTCTCGCCCCCTCTGTTCGTTTCTGCTCAGCCGCGCTAAGGAGGATTTGTTCCTCTCATCCTTTTGTGACTAATGTATCCACGATAAACCCTATTGTCAAGAACACTCTAGAGGCCTCCGGCCTTGGCAATCCGGGTATCGAGTGTTAGAATATGCCGCCCTGACGCGGGGGAGGGAGGATCGATGGCCCGAGTTTGTGAGATCTGCGGCAAAGGAAGGCTGAATGGGAACCGGATAAGCCACGCCCACAACGTGTCGAAGCGCGAGTGGAGACCCAATCTGCACGTTGTGCACGCGGTCGTCGGCGGACAGAACAAGCGCATCAAGGTGTGCACACGCTGTCTCCGCTCGGGGAAAGTGGTGAAGCCCAGCCGCTGAGCGTCGAGGCCCCCTCTTCCGGCTCGCTAAAGATTAGCCACTCTCAAACCGCGCCGCCTGCGTCAGAGCACCCGCAGGTGGCGCGTTTGCGTTGTGACGCTGGTTTCCACCGTGGTGACACCGGGAAGGCGGCGCAGCACCACGAGCAGCTTCTCCAGGTGGTCGCGGCCGTTCACGTCCACGACCAGGTCCGCGGTGCCCAGCTGGCCCTCGTGCGTCGCGAGGTGGCAGCTGCGGATGTTGGCGTTCTCCCCATTGGCTTCCTGGGAGATCGCCGCCAGCATCCCCGGCCGGTCCTCGAAGCTGACGTGCAGGGGCACGGAGAACGCGCCGGTCACGCCGCCCCACTCCACCTCGACCTCGCGCTCCGCCGTGAAGAGCAGCTTGCGCACGTTCGGGCAGTTCGCCGCGTGGACCGCCACACCCTTCCCGCGTGTGATGTAGCCCACAATTTCGTCGCCTGGGAGGGGGTTGCAGCACTGCGCCCGGTAGGTGAGGAGGTCCCGCTGGCCCTTCACCGTAATGACCGACCCCTCCGGCACGGCCGCCGCCCGGTCCTTCGGTGAGGGCACCGGCGTCACCGGGCGCGTCCGCACCAGGGGCGCCAGCAGGTCGCGCAGGGAGATGCGTCCGAACCCGACGGCCGCGAGCAAATCCTCTTCCTTGCCGTAGCCGTGCTCTGCCGCGATCTGCGCCAGCCGCTCCTCCTCGCGCAGCTGCTTGAGGGAGACACCGATCTTGCGGCACTCGCGCTCGAGCAGCTTCCTGCCGGTCTCGACCGCCTGCTCCTTCTCGCCCCGGTTCAGCCAGGCGCGGATCTTGTTCTGGGCGCGGGCGGTGACCGCGATCTCGAGCCAGTCGCGGCTCGGAACCTGGTTGGGCGAGGTGAGGATCTCGACGATGTCGCCGTTTGCGAGCGCCGTGCGCAGCGGCATCAGCTTGCCGTTGATGCGCGCCCCGACGCAGTGTTGTCCGACCTCGGTGTGGACCCGGTAGGCGAAGTCTATCGGCGTCGCCCCGCGAGCGAACGCGAACACCTCCCCCTTCGGCGTGAACGTGTAGACCTCCTCGGGGTAGAGGTTCAGCTTGAGCGAGTTGAGGAAGTCCCTCGGGTTCTCTTGGTGTCCCTCGACGAGCCCGCGCAGCCACGACACGCGTTCCGCGTCCTGGCCGGGCTCCTTCCCCTCCTTGTAGAGCCAGTGGGCGGCGATCCCGCGCTCGGCGATCTCGTCCATGTCCTTCGTCCGGATCTGCACCTCGAACGGCTGCCCCTCCGGACCGATCACCGAGGTGTGCAGCGACTGGTACGCGTTCGGCTTGGGCATCGCGAGGTAGTCCTTGATTCGGCCCGGCACCGGGCGCCAGAGCTGGTGGATGAGGCCGAGAGCCCCGTAGCAGTGCGGCACCGTGCCCACGATCAGCCGGAATGCGAGGAAGTCGTACACGCGCTCGAGGCCGATCCCCTGTCGCCGGAGCTTCGTCCAGATGGAGTGCAGGTGCTTGATCCTCCCGCGCACCTCGGCGGAGATCGAGTTCTCCTCGAGCAGCTTCGTGATCATCGAGCGGATCTCGGCGATCAGGGCCGCCGCCATCGCCTCGCGCTGGCGCATCTGCTCGGTGAGGCGCCGGTACTCCTCGGGGTGCTGATGCAGGAGAGCCAGGTCCTCGAGCTCCGCCTTCACGCGCCCCATGCCGAGGCGGTGGGCGATGGGTGCGTAGATCTCCATGGTCTCGGCGGCGATGCGGCGGCGGGCCTCCTCGTGCAGGTACCCGAGGGTGCGCATGTTGTGGAGGCGGTCGGCGAGCTTGATCAGGATCACGCGCACGTCCGCGATGGAGGCCAGGAGCATCCTGCGGACGTTCTCGGCCTGCGCCGCCGCGCGGGCCGCGTACGACTGCTCCATGGTCGTGATCTTCGTGAGCGCCTTGACGAGCCCGGTGATGTGCTCCCCGAACTGCTCCTCGAGCTCCTCCTCGCTCACCCAGGTGTCCTCGAGCAGATCGTGCAGGAACCCGGTCGCGATCGTGAGGTCGTCGAGGTGCATCTCGGCAAGGATGCGGGCCACCTCGAGCGGGTGCACGAGGTAGGGCTCGCCCGACACCCGGACCTGGCCGCGGTGGGCCATCGCGGAGTAGACGTAGGCACGCCGCAGCAGATCCTCATCGCACTCGGGGTTGTAGCCCGAGACGATCTCGAGGATGTCCTCGAACCGGGGGAGCGTCTCCGTCACCAAACTATTGTAAAGCCAAGGGGAAGCGTCAGGAGGTCAGAAGGTGCGAGGAAAAAGGGAAGAGGGAAAAGGGGAAACCCCCCAGAAAGACACGAAAGCGATGGCAGGGGAACGACTTCCGAGTTGCAGACCTCCCTCTGGTCTTCCCTTTACCGTCTACCGTTTCCCCTTTCCCTGCCTCTACCGGCGACGGTGGGCCTGCTTGCGCTTCTCCAGCCAGTTCGACACGCCGAGGGTGATCGGCGAGGCGATGTAGATCGACGAGTAGGTGCCGACCACGATGCCGAACAGAAGCACGAAAGAGAAGGTGTTGATGACGTCGCCGCCGAAAAGGAAGAGCGCTATCACCACCAGTTCGGTGAGGCCTGAGGTGATGACGGTCCGCGAGAGCGTCTGGTTGATTGCTGAGTTCATCACGTCGATCAGCGGCTTGCCACGTTCGAGCTTGATGCGCTCGCGGATGCGGTCGAAGATGATGACGGTGTCGTTCACGGAGTAACCGACCAGGGTGAGCAGAGCCGCAATCGTCGGGATGTCGATCTCGCGACCGGTCAGCGACAGCACGCCGAGGGCGATGAGCGTGTCGTGCACCAGGGCGACGATCGCGCCGACACCGTACTGGAACTTGAAGCGGACCCAGATGTAGACGAGCATGCCGAGGAGCGAGAAGCCCACGGCGTAGGATGCCTTCGTGCGCAGGTCCTTGCCGACCGCAGGGCCAACGCTGTCTGCGGCCATGATCGAGAACTCGCCGAAGCGCGCGTTGTCGGCCAGGTAGCGCTTGGCGTTCGACGACAGCTCCTTGACCCTGTCGAGGTCTGCGGGGCCGTTCAGGATTCCCATCTCCTTCCGCAGCTTGAGTAACCCGGATGCCATCGGCTCGTAGTGGGCGCGCCGGTCTTCGACCGTGCCGCCAACGCTGTCGGGGTCGGCCTGGACGAGCCCGTCGCGCACCGCCTGCACGCCCTGCAGGTTGAGGCGCGTCGACGCGGTTTGAGCGTTGAACTCCTTGTCGAGCGCTGTGATCATCCGCGCCGAGAAATCACCCTCCTGGCCAGCGCTCTGCAGCCGAATGAGGAGCTCGTGCCTCTCGGGCTCATCGAAGCGCTGGATGGTCACCGCGCCGAGGTTGAGGTTCTCGAGCGACCTGCGTAAGCGGGCCACATCGGGGTCCGACTTGAACTTCACGGTGAGCTGTGTGCCGCCTGCGAAGTCGACGCCGTACTTGAAGCCGGGCCCGAAGAAGATGAGGCCGAGGGCGATCAGGTTGAGCGCCGTGGAGATGGCGATCCAGTGCCAGCGGTACTTCATGAACTGGATGTGGGTGTTGTGGAAGAAACGCATGCTCGCCCCCTAGATCGAAAGCGTGGTGGCTTTGGCGCGGCGCGGGAGCAGGGTCTCGAAGATCGACCGCGACACGAACACCGCCGTGAACATCGAGATGGTGAGACCGATCGCGAGCGTCACCGCGAAGCCCTTGATCGGTCCGGTCCCGAACTGGAAGAGGAAGAGGGCCGAGATGATCGTGGTCAGGTTGGAGTCGATGATCGCGGAGAGCGCCCGCTGGAAGCCGAGGTCAATGGCGTTGCGGACCGTCTTGCCGAGCTCGAGCTCCTCGCGGATGCGCTCGAAGATCAGCACGTTGGAGTCCACGGCCATGCCGATGGTGAGGATGATGCCGGCAATCCCGGGCAGCGTCAGTGTGGCCTTGAACATGCCGATTGCGCCCAGCAGAAGGACCGCGTTGAGGATCAGGGCGACGTTCGCGTTGATGCCCGCGCCCTTGTAGTAGAAGAGCATGAACCCAACCACCAGGGCCAGGCCGACAAGGCCGGCGCGCAAACCGCGGATGACCGAGTCGCGACCCAGGCTCGGCCCCACGGTCCGCTCCTCGAGGTAGGTGATCGAAGCGGGCAGCGCGCCGGCGCGCAGCACCAGCGCCAGGTCCTCGGCGCCCTGGACCGTGAAGTTCCCCTCGATGATGCCTGAGTCCGAGATATGACCGCGAATCACCGGGGCGGATCGCACCTTGTTGTCGAGGACGATCGCCATGCGGTCGCCGATGTGCGCGCCGGTGTAGGCGCTGAACTTGGTGGCGCCCTCGGGGTTGAGCGTGAAGCTGACGGCCGGCTGGCCGAACTGGTCCTGGGAGCGCCGCGCGTTACGCAGATCCCGTCCGGTTACGACGGAGACCTTCTTGAGGAGGTAGTACTCCTTGCCGGTGACGCGGCCCTCGAGGTCCTCGGTGTCTCCGGTGACGACCTCGGAGTCCTCGGGCACCTGGTTGTTCGGGGCGGCGAGCAGCGACTCCTCCGTAGGCGCGGCGCGAACAACGGGCTTGATCTCGAGGAAAGCGGTGGCCCGGATCAGGTCCTTGACGCGGGCCGGATCGTCAACACCGGGGAGTTGCACGACGATCCGGTCGCCTTCGATCCCCTGACGCTGAATCACCGGCTCGGCCACGCCAAACTGGTCGATGCGGTTGCGGATCGTCTCCAGACCCTGGCGGACCGCGATGTCCCTGATGGCCCGCGCCACCTCCGGCTTGAGCGTCGCGGTGATCTGTACACCCCGCGACAGGCTGAACTCGGCCAGACGGTCGTCGATGACCTTGTCCAGGGTCTTGGCCGGGGTGTTGGGGGCAGGCCCGAACGTGAAACCGTTGCCTTCGGACAGCCGCTGCAGCGAGGCCGGCGGGGCGCCCTTCTCGGTCAGGTCCACTCGCACTCGCTCCATGGCATCGTCCACCTCGGCGCGGACGGCGTCCTGGGTGTTGACCTTCAGCACGAGGTGGATGCCGCCCCTGAGGTCGAGCCCGAGGTGGATCTTCTTGTCCGGCGGCCACATGAAGAACACCGCCGCGGCGGTGACGACGCCGATCAGCACCCAACGCCACATCAGCTTGCGGTGCATGAACCCTCCCTACTTGGGCTCGCTGGCGCTGAGGTCGACGCTCCCAGCATCCTTGGCGAGACCGGCGACGGCGGATCGTGCAACCTGGATGTCTACCTTGGGTTCCGCGATGCGCAGCGTGAGCTTGTCATCCTCGACCTCCACCACGGTGCCGAAGATTCCCCCGTTGGTGATCACACGATCGCCCTTCGTGAGCTTGGAGAGCAGCTCCTTGTGCTTCTTCTGCCGGCGGCGCATCGGCATGATGAGCAGCAGATAGAAGATCCCGAAGATGAGGATAAAGGGCAGAAACTGCACGAGCGGATTTTTCGGGTCCATGTCGTTCCCTCTTCTTCAGCCGCCTGCGGCTCCCACCGCGAGTACCTCCTCGCGGATCTCGGCAAAGCGGCCGGACATGATAGCCCAACGGACCCGTCTCATCAAGGACAGGAAGAAGTGCAGGTTGTGGACGGTTGCCAGCACCACCACCGCAGCCTCGTGCGCCAGGTAGAGGTGGCGCAGGTAGGCGACCGAGCAGCGCCGGCAGGTCGGGCAGTCGCAGGCAGGGTCGGCGGGCTCCTCGGAGCGCTTCCAACGGGCGTTCTTCAGCACCACCGGCCCGCGCGAGGTGTGCAGCAGCCCGTTGCGGGCGTTCCGCGTCGGCATCACGCAGTCGAACAGGTCGCACCCGGCCGCCACGGCCTCGACCAGGTCACGGGGGGTGCCCACGCCCATCAGGTAGCGCGGGCGGTCGGCCGGGAGGAGGGGCGCCGCCCAGCCCACCGCCTCCCACATCGCCTCCGGCGGCTCGCCCACCGAGAAGCCGCCGAGCGCATGGCCGTCGAAGCCAAGCGGAGCAAGCTCCTCGGCGGACCGCCGCCGCAGGTCGGGCTCCAGCCCTCCCTGGACGATGCCGAACAGCAGCGTCTCGCCGCCCGCGGGCAGGGCGGCCCTGCACCGGGACGCCCAGCGGGAGGTCGTAACCACCGCCTGCTCCAGCTCGGCCCGGCTGGCCGGGAGCGCGGGGCAGACGTCGAGCGCCATGGCCACGTCGGTGCCGAGGCGCCGCTGGGCGTCCACGCACCCTTCCGGGGTGAGGCGCAGCTCGTCGCCGTCGATGTGCGACCGGAACACCACGCCGCCGTCGTCGTAGCGGCGCCGCTCGGCGAGGGAGAAAATCTGGAACCCGCCCGAGTCGGTGAGGATCGGGCCATCCCACGCCATGAAACGGTGCAGGCCTCCGAGGTGTTCGATCAGCTCGACGCCGGGGCGGAGGAGCAGGTGGTAGGTGTTGGCCAGCACCATCTCGGGCGCCAACCTCTCGAGCTCCCAGGGCGCCAGGCCCTTCACGCTCCCCGCCGTCCCGACGGGCATGAACGCCGGGCAACGCACCGCGCCGTGTGCCGTGACGAGCTCGCTGGCGCGCGCCTGCGTGGCGCGGTCGCGGGCGACTATGGTGAAAGTGCCGATCACGTTGCCGTGCCTAGTCTCTCCGCCTCGGTGCCAGGCATGACATCTTGCTCTCGTGCGCCAAGGAGTGGTGCGTGATGCCGTCGGATTCGAGGCCACGACCGAGCCCTGCGCACCGGAATGTCATCGCTGGGCCGACCTGTTCGCCAACTACTCTCCGCTCCCCAGCTTGATCCGGACCACCTGCACGTCGGGTGGCATGGTCAGGGTGAAAAGGTCGGGGGGCTGCGGCTGGTTGAGGCGGACGTTGGAGAAGGAGTACGCGGTGCTGTCTCCGTCGGTCTCCGTGTAGGAAACCTTGATGGGCAGGTACGTCGCGCGCTCGATCTCGATCGTCACGGAGCGCAGGCGTTTCTTCATCATGAGCGCCGCCGGCCTGAGCTCGAGAAGGTAGTTTCCGTCCCCGAGGGGGTCGTGAAAAACGAACGTGAAGTGTTGCATGAGCTTGTCCAGCGGCTCGGCGGCAGAGATGAATCGGAAGACGCGGCGCTGCGCCCTGCCGACCTCGATGCGCTCGGCACGCTTCTCGGCCGGACGGTACGTGATCGCCACCCCGCCCGTGATCAGGACGGTCATCTCCCGGGGCGCGTCGTACTCCCAGCGGACCGAGTCGGGCGCCCGGAAGTAGAAGCGGCCGTGCGAGATGCTGGGGGCGGCGAGGAGGTGGCTGGTACGCGTCTGGTCGAAGTCGGCGTTGAGCGTGGCCAGGCTTGCCTGCACCTGACTGACCCGCCGGACGAGGGCGGCAAGCTTCTCGACGCCGCGAAGCCCCGGCGGCAGCGGCTCCTGCGCGAGCGCCTGCGAACAAACGAGCATCGACAGGGCCAGCAGCGCTCGCCGGGTCATGGGCGGCAACCGTAACAGATGCCGGCGAGCAGGGTCAACGGGATCCCTCGGGCGGTTGGGCAGAGATCTCGTAGCCCAACTGGTCGCGGGAGAGAGTCACACGGGAGCCCGGCGGCACCGATGTGGTGAGCCAGATGTTTCCGCCGATCACCGAGCCCCTCCCCACGACGGTGTCGCCTCCGAGGATGGTCGCCCCCGCGTAGACCACCACGTCGTCCTCAAGGGTCGGGTGGCGCTTGGTGCCGCGCACCAGGGTGCCCCTCTGGTCGCGCGGGAAGGAGAGGGCGCCGAGCGTGACGCCCTGGTAGAGCTTGACCCGGTCCCCGATGACCGTGGTCTCGCCGATCACGACACCGGTGCCGTGGTCGATGAAGAAGTCCCGCCCGATGGTGGCCCCCGGGTGGATGTCGACCCCGGTCTCGTTGTGCGCGAACTCGGTCATGATGCGCGGGATCAGCGGCACCCCGAGTCCGTGCAGGAGGTGGGCGATGCGGTACGTGAAGACCGCCTTGACGCCGGGGTACGCGAGAACGATTTCCTCCAGGCAGCTCGCCGCCGGGTCGCCGTGGTACGCGGCCTCGACGTCGGCCGCGATGAGATCCATGACCTCCGGCAGGTGCTCGAAGAACGCCGTCACTACCTCGCGCGCCTCCGCGTCGACCTGCGGCACGGTCACGCCCCCGGGCTTGCGGCAGGGAGCGGCCAGCGCGCGGCACACCTCGCCCTCGAGGCGCCTGGAGAGCATGAAGAGCTGGTCGCCCAGGTGACCGTGGAGGTACTCACGGTAGAGCGACTGGTCCCCGAAGTATCCGGGGTAGATGACCTCCTGCAGCCCGCGCACGATCGCGATCACCTCACTCTTCTGAGGCAGGGGCGCCTCGCCGCTGTGGAAGAGCGGCTCGCCCCGCTCCTCCACGCGCCTGGTGATGGCCTCGATCGCGCGGACGATCCTCTCCGAAAAGGCGTTTCTTGCCACGTCCACCCCCCGCCGACGGTTGCCCGAGGTCGGGCACCGCGGACCAGGTTGGAATTCTACTTCCATCCGGCGGCGGCGCTACTTGCCCTACAATCGAATGACGGAGGTGTGGGTGCCCCACGGAACTGTCGTGGTCAGCTTCGCCGGCGAGCGGCGCCAGGTGAACAGCGGCACCACTGTGGAGAACTTCCTCGCCAGCCAGTTCGGCGAGGTGCCCCGGGACATCCTCGCGGCGCTGGTCAACCGCCGCCTCGTGATGCTGGACTTCCCGCTGCGCGGGTTCCAGGTGGAGCTGGAGGCGGTGAGGGTTTCCTCGCGCGAGGGCGAGGAGGTGGCGCGGCGCAGCGCCTCGCTGATCCTGCTGGCCACCGCACGCGAGCTCTACCCCGAAGCCCGCCTCGTGGTAGGGCAGTCGCTCGGCGGGGGCTACTTCTTCTCCTGGCACGGGCCCTCCCCGCTCACGCCTTCCACCGTGGCCTCGCTCGCACGCCGGATGGAGGAGATCTGCGCGGAGGACCGGCCGCTCCTGCGCCGTTCGGTTACGCTCGAGGAGGCGGAGAGCGTGTTCCGGGCGGCCGGCGAGCACAGCAAGCTCGCGCTGCTCGCCACCCACCGCTCCTCAACGGTTCCCGTCGTCGAGTGCGGCACGTTCGTCGACCTGGCGCACGGCCCGGTCGCGCCCTCGGCCGGCCGGGTGCGCGGCTTTGCCGTGGTTCCCTACGAAGACGGAATGCTGCTGCGCTTCCCGCGAAACGGCGATCCCGCGCACCTGCCACCCCTCCTGCCCCAGCCCAAGCTGTTCGCGTGCTACCGCGAGACCAGGCAGTGGAACGAGTTGCTGGGCGTCGTCAACGTCGGCTCGCTGAACCGGCTGTGCCTGTCGCGCGACATCTCCGACGTGATCCGCATCGCCGAGGGGTTCCACGAGAAGAAGATCACCCAGATCGCCGATGCCATCGCCGACCAGTACCACCGCGTCCGCCTGGTGCTCGTGGCCGGGCCCTCCTCCTCGGGCAAGACCACCTTCATCCGGCGCCTCGCCATCCAGCTTCGCGTCAACGGCATCCAACCGGTGGGGCTTTCGCTCGACAATTACTTCCTCGACCGCGAGCGCACCCCCCTGGGGCCCGACGGGAAGCCCGACTACGAGGCGGTGGAGTCGCTCGACCTTGCGCTCTTCAACGCCCAGTTGGTCGCCCTGCTGCGCGGCGACGAGGTGGCGGTCCCCCGCTACGACTTCCTGCGCGGCCGGAGGGCCGAGCCGGATCGCTGGCCACGCCAGCAGCTCGCGCCCAACCAGGTGCTGCTGGTCGAGGGCATCCACGCCCTCAACCACCGCCTCACCGCCGCCGTGCCCGAGGAGGCCAAGTTCCGGGTCTTCATCTCCGCGCTCACCCAGCTCACGCTTGACGATCACAACCGGATCTACACCTCCGACACCAGGCTGCTCCGGCGGATCGTGCGCGACCGGCTCTTCCGCGGCCATCCCACGACCCGCACCCTCGAGATGTGGAACGACGTGCGCCGGGGCGAGGCGCGCGGCATCTTCCCGTTCCAGGAAGAGGCCGACATGATCTTCAATTCCGCGCTCATCTACGAGCCGGCGGTGATGCGCGTCTACGCGGAGCGCTTCCTGCTCGAGGTCCCGCGCGAGCACCCCGCCTACACCGAGGCCTACCGCCTGCTGAAGTTCCTCGCCTGGTTCGTGCCGGTCTTCCAGGACGACGTGCCGCAGACGTCGATCCTGCGGGAGTTCATCGGCGGCAGCGCCTTCGAAGACTAGTGAAGAGTGAAGAGTTGAGAGTGAAGAATTGGCAACTTCGAGTCGAAGTCTTTCAACTCTTCACTCCTAACTCTCAGTTCTTAGCTTGCGCCGCGCGCGGCCGTGCTGCGAGCTTTGGCGCTGCCTACGCGGGGATGTTGTCGCGCAGGATGACGCCGAGCTCGCGCAGCCCAGCGAGCGCGCGCTCGGTGTGTCCGGACGGGGCCCCCACGGCCCGGCAGGCAGGCAGCCAGACCTCGGCGGCAAAGCCCAGCCCCAGAGCATCACGCGCGGTCGCCCCGACGCAGTAGTCGGTGGCAAGCCCGACCACGACCACCGCAGTGGCTCCGAGCTCGCGGAGCAGTGCCGCCATCCCGGTGGGGTGGTCGTCCCGGTTGTCGCGGAATCCCGAGTAGGAGTCCACGCGCGGGTCCATCCCCTTGCGAATGATGGCGCGGAAGTACTCGCGCTCGAGCTCGGGGTGGAAGTCGGCGCCCGCGGTGCCCAAAACACAGTGGTCCGGCCAGAGCACCTGCTGGATGCCATCCAGGTCGATCACCTCGAGAGGCTTTCGGCCTGGGTGCGAGGACGCGAAGGAGGCGTGTCCCGGGGGGTGCCAGTCCTGGGTTGCCACCACGAGCGGGAAGCGCGGCAGGAGCGCGTTGATCACCGGCGCCACCGCGTCTCCGTCGGGCACTGCCAGGGCTCCCCCCTGGCAGAAGTCGTTCTGCACGTCAACCACGATCAGCGCCCGGTTTTCCATGGGCTAGACCTTGGGGTTCACCGCTCCCTTGAGCTCCTTGCCGGGGCGGAAGCGCACGGTGCGCGAGGCTCTCACGGAAACCAGCTCGCCGGTACGCGGGTTGCGAACCTCCCGTGCCGGTCGCTCGGAGGTGTAGAAGCTGCCAAGACCCGGGATCGCCACGCGCTCCCCGCTGCCCAGCCACCCCGCCATCGTGTCGATCATCACCTCGATGGCGCGCGCGGCGTGGGCCTTCGGCAGCCCGGTCTCGAAGGCGATTCGTTCCACCAGCTCCGTCTTCCCCGCCATGCTCCAGCCTCCCTCAGCCGACGGCTGCGGCAAACCTGCGGCCAGGATGCCTGCCCCCTCCGTACTTCAGCCGCTCGCGGTGCCGCCGGTAGTGTACGCCAACCCGGCACGGGCGCCAGTCATGCACGCCGGCGCAATAGGTGGACCGTGAAGCCGTCCCCCGCGGCGCTGGGAGGGATGACCACGCCGCCGCCGGGGAGCTCGCGAAAGGGCAACGCCGGGACAGCGGGGAGGACCTCGAGGTCGAGCCCCGCGACCACCGCCGCGTTCTCCTCGGGCTCGAGGGAACAGGTGGCGTAGAGCAGCACCCCGCCGGGCGCCAGCAGCGCCGCCGCGGCTTCCGCGAGGCGCCGCTGGCCGGCCGCGACCACCGCCAGGCCCTCGGGCTGCAGGCGCCACCGGATCTCCGGGTGGCGCCGCAGGGTCCCGGTGCCAGAGCACGGGGCGTCGAGCAGCACTGCCTGGCAGCTGCCCGGGCGCAGCGGCGCAGCGACCGCGTCCGCCACCGCCACGCCCGGCGCCCGCTCCAGAAGCGCAAAGTTGCCCCGCATGCGCAGCGCGCGGCCGAGGCTGCGGTCGGCGGCGAGCAGCCTGATCCCCGGCCGCTCGCTCGCCAGCACCAGGCTCTTGCCGCCCGGCGCAGCGGCGAGGTCCACGGTCAGGCCAGCCACCGGCGGCAGGAGCCGCGCAACCGACACCGCGGCCGGGTCGATCGCATAGGCCTTTCCCGCGCGCAGCGCCAAGACCGCCGCCTCGGCGCCGCGAGTCACGACGATAACGCCCGGCACCAGCGCGTGCGGCTCTACATCGCAGCCGGCCGCGGCGAGCTTCTCCCGGCTGCTCACGGCCTCGAGCAGGCACAGCGGGGCGGGCTCCTGGTCGGCCGCAAGCGCAGCCGCCGCCTCGCTCTCGCCGAGCAGCTCGACCCATCGCCGCACCAGCCATTCGGGGTGCGAGGTGCGCAGCGAGAGCGGCACGTTCCGGTCCGCGGGGTCCGGCCACGGTTCCTCGACCGCCCTCCGCAGAACCGCGTTGACGAGGCCGGCTGCCCGCGGCGCCAGCGCCTTCGCGACCCGCACCGCCTCGGCAACCGCCACCGGGGCCGGCGTGCGCATGCGCCGGGCCTCGTAGAGCCCGACCCGCAGCGCGGCTCGCACCTGCTCGTCGAGGGACGGCAGCGGCTGACGGAGGTGGCGTGCCAGGAGGTGGTCGAGGGTGAGCTGCCAGCGCAGGACCCCGAGAACCAGCTCGCGCTCGGCGGGGACAGCGCGCGAGAGCAGGCGAGCCGCGTACGCGCCGCGCGCCTCCACCCTGGCGAGCGCGATCACCGCCTCGCGGCGAGGATCAGCGGAACCGCTCTCCGGGGGCAATCCGTTCCCCGATGATGAAGGCGTCGGCCGGGATGCGCCGCTTGCCCTCGCGCTGGACCTCGGTCACCAGCGCCACGTTCCCGCCGCCGCATCGCACCGCGACGCCGGCGGCCGAGGCCGCAAGGATGATGCCCGGCTCCTCGTCTCCGGGCCTCGGTTCTCCCGGCTCGAGGCCGTGCACCTTGAGGCGCGAGCCCCGGAAGCTGGCGTACAGGCCCGGCCAGGGGTCGAATGCCCGGCACCGGCGCGCCAGTTCCTCCGCGCTCGAGCCCCAGTCGATGCGCCCCATCTTGCGCTCGAGTTTGCCGGTCACCGTGGCGAGGGCATAGTCCTGCGGCTTGGGGATCACGCTCCCGTCGGCAAGCCCGGCGAGCGTCTCGACCAGGATCTCCGCCCCCATGCGGGACAGGCGCGCGCCGAGCTCCGGGGTGCGCTCCCGCGGCCCAACCGGCGTGGAGCGCTGGAGCAGGATCGGGCCCGTGTCCATCCCTTGGTCGAGGAGCATCGTGGTCACGCCGGTCTCGGCGTCGCCGGAGAGGATCGCCGACTCGATCGGTGACGGGCCGCGGTGACGCGGAAGCAACGACGGGTGCACGTTGACGAACCCGAAGCGCGGGATGCTCAGCACGCGCGGCGAGATCAGGCGGCCGTACGCCACCACCACCGCAGCGTCGGGCGCGAGCACACGCAGGCGATTTGTGAAATCCTCGCCGCCGAGCTTGTCGGGCTGGGCCAGCGGCAGGCCGAGTCGGCGCGCCGCCGCCACCACCGCCGGGGCGGTGAGGTGCATGTGCCTGCCGGCGGGCTTGTCGGGCCGGGTGACCACCAACTGCACCTCGTGCCCGGAGCCCACCACCGCCTCCAGCGAGGGAATCGCAAACTCCGGGGTTCCGAGGAAGACGATGCGCACGCCCGGAGTGTACAAGATACGCCGCGCTGGCTTCCCCTGGGGCTTCGCCCCATGCCCTGCCTGTCCGCGGACTCCCTCTTCACAGCGTGAGGCTTTTGTTTTGCCCCGCGGGTTTGCTTTTGCCCAGCGGGTGCGCGGCCAGGCCCTTCCTTTTCACTGCGTGAGGCTTTTTCTTGCCCCGCGGGCTCGGAGCCAGGTCGCTCGGGCTGGGCCTCGAGCCCAGCCCTCCGACCCGCCTGCGCGTGCGACCGAGCAGGGACGTCCCGCGGTGGGGCCCCTCGCTGTTCGTTTGAGACCACGCCAGCGATACCCCACTGCGGTACGCCCGCTCGGTGCCCGCACGCTTCGGCGCGATGGCTCCGTCCGCCCGCAGGGCGGATCTCACCACCACCCTCCCGTTCGCCACGGTGCTCCTCACGAAGGCTCGCCAAGGATTCGGGAGGGGGTCAAAATCCGCCCGGCGGGTAGGGCGGCCATCTCTCCGGAGGCCACGGGGTCCCCGGCGTGCGGACCCGGGGCGGGGTATCGGTGACGCGGTCTCATGCGGACACCGCGGGGCCCCGACCCGGGACGCACTGCTGGGTCGTGGCCGGAGGAGTCTCGGCGCGCAGGGAGCGGGGGCGAGCAAGCGCCGGGCGGCCGCGCACCCGCAGGGTAATAAAGAAGCCTTACGCAGTGGCGAAAGAGAAGCCAGCTCAAAGCCCGCGGGGCAAGAAAAAGCCTCACGCAGGGAAAAATCGAGGAGGCGGGGGCCGCCCACCCGCCGGGTAATAAATAGCCTCACGCTAGTGAAAATGAGAGGAAGGCGTCGCGCGGGTAGACTGGTTGGCGCCCGAGGAGGTGCAATGCGGTCCCCCCGACGAGCGCTCGCGACGCTCTTCCTGATCGTCTTCACCGACCTGGTGGGGTTCGGGATCGTGATCCCCCTGCTGCCGCTCTACGCGGAGCACTACCACCCGGCGCCCTGGGTATTCGGGCTGCTCATGGCCGCCTACTCGGCGATGCAGTTCGTCTTCTCGCCGATCCTGGGGCGCCTGTCCGACCGCGTCGGGCGCCGGCCGGTCCTGCTCATCTCGCTCGCGGGGTCGGTGGTCGGGTTCGTCATGTTCGCGCTCGCGGACTCGCTCGTCTGGCTGTTCGCCGCCCGCCTGCTGGCCGGCATCGCCGGGGGCAACATCGCCACGGCGCAAGCCGTGATCGCCGACACCACCAAGCCCGAGGACCGGGCGCGCGGCATGGGCCTCATCGGCGCCGCCTTCGGGCTCGGCTTCATCGCCGGCCCGGCCCTCGCCGGCCTGCTGGCCCCGATCAGCCCCGCCGCGCCCGGTTGGGGGGCCGCCGCCTGCTCCGCGGTCGCCTTCGCGATGACCCTCCTCTACCTCCCGGAGACGCGACCGGTCGGGATCGTGGCTGCGCGCTCGACCCCCGCCTCCGGCGTGGCGCGCCTCGCGTTTGCCTGGCGCCACCCCGAGCTTGGCCCGCTGATGCTGATCGGCTTTGCGGTGGTCACCGGGTTCGCGGCGTTCGAGGTCACCTTCGCCCAGTACCTCCACGAGCGCCTCGCCCTGCCTCACTCCGGTGTCAGCTTCCTGTTCGTGTACGTGGGCGTGCTGGCGGCGGTGGTGCAGGGCGGCCTCGTGGGCCGGGCGACCCGCTGGCTGGGTGAGAGGAGGCTGGTGATCGGCGGCCTCGCCCTGGTCGCCGTCGGCCTGCTGCTGCTGGCTTCGGCGCACCGCCTGGGCGTCGTGCTCACGGTCCTGCCGGTCCTCTCGCTGGGGATCGGCATGGTGATGCCCTCGATTTCGGCGATGGTCTCGAGTGGCGCGGCCGCCGACCAGCAAGGGATGGCGCTCGGGGCCTTCCAGGGGATCTCGTCGCTCGCCCGGGTGGTGGGACCTTTCGCAGCCGAGGTGGCGCTCGGCTCGTGGGGGGTCGCCGCGCCGCAGGTGGGTGCCGCGGTGCTGGCGGCGTTGGCGGCCGGGGGCGCCGCCACCGTGCTGCGGAGGGCGGGCGCCGGCCCCGCGGGCCCGGCCCGCGGGCAGGGTTGAGGCTTCAAGGAGGACGTCATGACCGAGCAGAGCTGTGAGCTTCCGCTGTCGAATGTGAGCGAACGGGAGATCGACGAGATCCTCTCGAGCGCCAAGACCATTGCGGTCGTGGGGCTATCCGAGAAGGCGGATCGTGAGTCGCACTTGGTGGCGCGGTACCTGCAGGCGAACGGCTACCGAATCATTCCGGTCAACCCGGGGATGGCCGAGGTGCTGGGCGAGCGCAGCTACCCCGACCTGGCCTCGATTCCGCCGGAGATCGCGATCGACGTGGTGGACATCTTCCGCAAGCCGGAGTTCATCCCGGCGGTCGTGGACGCGGCGATCCCGCGCGGCGCCCGGGCCGTCTGGATGCAGCTTGGCCTCGTCCACAACGCCGCCGCCCAGCGCGCGCGGGCCGCGGGCCTCGGGGTGGTGATGGACCGCTGCATGAAGATCGAGCACGCCCGCTGGGCCGCCCATCGCCGAGGCGGCAGGCCGTAGCAGACAGCTATTGGGATTCGGCCAAGCACCAGCGTGTAAGCGGCGCCCTGCGCGGGGGTTGCTCTGGCACGCGACAACCTGGAGGTTGTGCAGGCGGTTCTTGTTTGGCCGCGGGGCCCTACCGTCGATCGCCTATTGCCTATTGCCTATTGCCTGTTGTCAACCAACCCTTTGCTATACTCCCCGCGTCCAGCTCCAGTGCTCGGACACGGGGGACCAGGGGTCCGCCCAAGGAGGAGGCTCTCATCGCCGAAGAACGTGATCGTACAAGAGTCAACGAGATGATCCGGCTCTCGCCAGTGCGTCTCGTGGATGCCGACGGGAGCCAGGTCGGCATCGTCCCCGTCGAAGAAGCCCTCGCGCTCGCCCGCACGCGCGGCCTCGATCTCGTCGAGGTCGCCTCCACCGCAAGGCCCATCGTCTGCAAGATCATGGACTGGGGTAAGTATCACTACGAGCAGGAGAAGAAGGCCAGACAGGCGCGCCGCAAGGAGCACCAGATCGAGGTCAAGGAGGTCAAGTTCCGCCCCGGTGTGGCGGACCACGACTTCCACACCAAGCTCTCGATGGTGAAGAGGTTCCTCGAGCAGGGGAAGCACGTGAAGGTCACGATCATGTTCCGGCGGCGCGAGATGCGGCGGCCGGAGAACGGCTACGAGGTGCTCGAGCGCATCAAGGAGGAGCTTGCCGAGATTATCCGGCTCGAGCGCGACGCCGGGCCGCTGGAGGGGCGCGACCTGACCATGGTCCTTGCCCCCGGGCGCAAGACCGCCTGACCCTTCGCTGCGTGCCGCCCTAGATCTTTTCGGTCTTCTCGCTGAAGTGGATCCCGAGGCGCTCAAGCTCCACCAGCGCCGGCTCGTAGATCTCGGGGAGCACCGGGACGAGCACACCCCGCGAGTTGACCTGGCCTTCGAGGATCAGGCGCACCCCGACTGCTGCCGGCAGACCGACCGTACGGTTCATGCTGGAATCGCCGTTGGGGATGCCGAAGTCGATCATTGTGGAACTGATCTTCTCTTTGTGCCCTGGGTACTCGGCGACGAACTGGTGCTGGAGGATGAGCATGTCGCGCTCGCCCGGGGCATAGGACATCTTTGCGAGCATGGTCGCGGTCATCACGTCGAGCGGCGACTTGCAGCCCGCCGGCAGCGGCGCGCTGCTGAAAAGACCCAGCCACTCCAGGTTGGCGACGATGAAGTTGACCGGGGCCAGGCCGATCTTGCGGGCCACCGCCTGCTTGACGCCGCGGGGGCTCTTCTTGCCGATCACCCTCGCCACGAAATGCGCGTAGGTCAGCCCGGTGAGGTCCATCTCGCTTTCGCCGAGCAGGCCGAGCTCGGCGACCTTCTTCAGCGTGGGGCACCACCCCTGATTGCGCAGCGTGCCGCGGAACATCGTCCGGGTGGAGGTGATCCCGTAGGTCTCGGCGTAGGGCAGGCTGTCGCGGTTGGGGTAGCCCTCGAACGGGATGACCTTGCCCTCGACCTCGATGGGCACGCACGAGTAGTGCAGGAACAGGTCCGGGCCGGGGACGTCGGTCAGGTCGCCGTCCTGGCGGAAGCGCGCGGCGTTGCGGCCGGCCATCAGCACCCCTCGAGGGCTCCAGGAGAACTTGTAGCCGAAGGGGTTGTCGTTGGCCTCGGGGGCGGGTAGCCCTCCGCAGTACGAGGTGAAGCGGGTGATCTGCCCGCCGGCCGCCTTCACGCGGTGGATCACCTTCATCGCGGTCATGTGGTCGATGCCCGGGTCCACGCCGATCTCGTTAAGCAGAGCGACACCGGCAGCCTTCGCCTCGCCGTCGAGGCCGCGCATGTCGTCCTTGACGTAGGAGGTGGTGACCATGTGCTTGCGGTGCCGCAGGCAGGACCTGGCCACGCGGTAGTGGTAGGTGTAGGGCAGCAGGCTCACGGCCAGGTCGTGCTCGCGCACGATCTCGTCGAGCCTCTGGTCTCCTTCGGTCTCGATGTCGAATGCGACCGGCCGGCCGTTGGGATGATCGCCGACCAACTGCTTGGCCTTGCTCACGGTCCGGCTCGCCACCGTCACCTGGTATCCGTGCTCCAGCAGGTACCTCACGTGGGCACCAGCCACCAACCCGGCTCCGAACACGACGACCTTCTTCACGGTTTCCTCCTTGCCCAGCTTCTCACGCGGCACGATTCAGGCGTCTCGTTTCCGCGCCACCGGTCCCCTGAGCGGCTGCTCATTCGGCCTGCGGGTTCAGGTACTTCGCGATGTACTTGTAGTCCGGCGTGAGCTTTCCGTGGTACAGGATCACTGCCCGGGCGATCTCCGAGGGGAGATCCACCTCCTCGAACGGCACGGAGAAATCGGCCTGAGCGATCGCCGGGATGAACGGCTCCAGGATCTCGCTGAAGTACTCCGAGGCCTCCCGCGGCAGCTCGCTCGGCAGGATGTCCACCGCCAGGATCACCGGCCCCGTGCCGGCCACACCCATCGTCACCTCGCCCGTCTTCGGGTTCCAGACGTACACCGGGTCGTCCGGCTCGGTGGCCTTGAGCGTGCACTCGATCGAGCCCTCGATGTCGCAGCTCGCGTCGCCCACGACCCGCAGGTGCGGCTGCCGCGGCCCACCGAAGAGCTCGCGGGCAAAAGCCTTCGTGAGCAGCCGAGGGTAGCGGGCGTCCCAGTAGTTGGAGTTCATCAGCACGGTCAGGCGCGGGAGGTACTGCTCGAACGTGGAGTGGTACTTCTGTGGGTGAAGGTAGTAGTCCTGCAGGTCGAAGTGGGCGGCGGGATCGTTCGATGCGACGGTGTGCTCCTCCTTGAAGAGCGCCCGGTAGATGACGCGGTTCGAGGCGTTGGGGTCGCTCGCCACCTGCGCAACTTCGGCCGGCGCGATCTCCACCGTGGGCAGATCGGTCAGGAGCTCCAGGATGCCCCGACCGACGTTGCCGTAGCCGGCGACGCCGACGATCATCGGCGTGATCTCCCTGGGCAACCCCTCGGCCTTGATCCGCTCGCCCGCCGCGTGCACGTCGGCGCGGACGGCGGTCAGGCTGTCGTAGGTGTAGGTGTGGCGAATGTCGGCAAACGGGTTGGCGATGCCCTCCCAGTTCAGGCGTTTGCCCAGCGCCGACAGGCTCTCGATCATGCTGACGACCCCGGCGTGCCAGCCGAAGAAGATCAACCGGCGGCCGCGCTCGTCGGTCACCTTCTCGTAGTCGATGAGGTTGCAGCCCTGCTCCATCATCCGCCTGAGCATGGCCATGTTGTGGGGCTGCCCCTTGATCACGTGGGCGAAGAAGACGTAGGTCTTGCCAGGATGGAAGTACTGCAGTGGGATTTCCTTCACGGCGAAGATGACGCCCGCGGGGCAGAGATCCTCCTGCACATGCACCCCGGCCTGCTCGAACTCCTCCTCGCGAAACACCCGAATGGGCGAGGGCTGGACGTAGAACTCGATCCCGTGACTCTCGCGCAACTCGCGCGCCTTGGCCGGCGTGATCGGCACGCGCCGCTCCCATCGGCTCTTGTCCTCACGACGAATCCCGACCCGGGCAGCCACCGCCCACCTCCCGAACGCATACGAATCCGCTGCACCGAAGAACCACGAGAGCGTTGGTTCCCTGCGCAGGCTGGAGTCGCCGGCAGGGGGTCGAATCATACACCGGGCCACCGCGAGCGCGCAAATCTCAGCCACCTACCGCGGAGAAAGGAAAAAGGGGAAACGAAAAACGGGAAAGGCGAGGAAAGCCCCTTTCTCTCGCCTTCCTCGTGCCGTCTTCCCTTTCCCCTCCTCCCTGCCTACACTGCGCGGGAACCGCAGCAGACGAAGGAGGCAGCGATGGCCGCAAACTATCCCCCGCCCACCCCACCCATGCCGCCCCAACCCCCGGGGATGCAGCCGCCCGGCACGGTGCCGCCGCCGAGCTTCGGCGTGCCACCCGTGCCCCCCCCGGGCCCGCCGCTCCCCTGGGAGCAGCCGGGCTACCCGGCGCTGGAGGCGCTGTACGAGACCGCAAAGCTCTTCTTCACGGCACCCAGCCAGGCGTTCGCGCGCATGTCGCTGACCGGCACGCTCGGCAGGCCACTGCTCTACGCGGTGATCTTCGGCTGGCTCGGGACCATCGCGGGGCAGGCGTACAGCCTGGCGTTCCGGGGGGCGATTCACGGCTTCCTCTCGAGCCTGCCCGGCTACAACGCGAGGCTCATGACCGGCATGCCGGCGGCCGCGACGGTCGCCATCATGATCCTCGCGCCGATACTCGTGCTCCTCGGCATTTTCATCTGGTCGGCGATCGTGCACCTGTTCCTGATGCTCGTGGGCGGCGCCAACACCGGCTTCGCCTCCACGGTGCGCGTGGTTTCGTACACGGCCACCGTCCAGATCCTTCAGGTGGTGCCGTTGTGCGGCGGCATACTCACAACAATCTGGGGACTCGTGCTGCAGATCATCGGGCTCGCGATTGCCCATCGCACGACCCAGGGCAGGTCGGCCCTCGCCGTGCTGTTGCCACCGGCGTTGTGCTGTGTGTGTTTGGCGATCATCGGGGCCGCCTTCGGCGCCGCCATCGCCGCGGCGGTCGGGCATTTCGCCCGGTAAGTGGCTACGTTGGGCTGGCGCAAGCCGAACCGCGAGGAGCGCCAGTGGGCGGGGCTCAGGGGCGCAGTGGCGGTCTCCTCGCTGCTGCTGCGCCCCTTCTGGCTCGCGCTCGCGCCGTTCGTCCCCGGCTGCCCCTTCCGCGCCATCACCGGCATCCCGTGCCCAACGTGCGGCACGACTCACGCCGCGCTCGCGCTCCTGAACGGGCGCCTCGGGGACGCTTTCTCCGCCAACCCGCTGGCCGCGCTCGCCGGTATCGCGTTTGTAGCGGGCGGGCTGCTCGCCCCGGTCTGGGCCACCTTCAGTTGGCCGGTGCCGGAGATCCCGACACCGCTGCCAAAATGGGCGCGCGCCGGCATCGTCGCGGTCCTGCTCGCTGGCTGGGCGTACCTTATAGTGACTTTGAGGTAGGGGCGGGGCTTGGCTGCCCCCGCCCGCTTGTAGGCCGGCCACACTCAACGAGGGGAGGGGGCAAGCCCCTCCCCTACGCTTTCTTGTCCGGTCTGGATCCCGGCTTGGTGAGCGGGATGCCCGAGGCGCAGAGCGGGCACGACTCGGGTGGGTAGGTCGGCACATCCACGGTGAGGAGCGCAGTGAAAGGCAGCGGTGCGAACGGGTTCTCGTGCCCGGAGCGGTTCACGATCGCGCCGACACCGACCACGATGGCGCCCTGCTGGGTCACCGCGCCCATCACCTCGCGGGTGGAGCCCCCGGTGGTGACCACGTCCTCGACGACCAGCACCCGGCAACCCGGCTCGATTCGAAAGCCGCGCCGCAACGTCATTGCTCCCTCGCTGCGCTCGGTGAAGAAGAAAGGCACGTCTTCGAGCGCGCGCGCCACCTCGTGCCCGATGACCACCCCACCCAGCGCCGGCGCCACTACCAACTGCGCCGCGGCGCTCTTCAGCCGTGCGGCCAGCTGTCTCCCGGCTGCCTCGGCGCGTGTCGGGTCCGCGAGGTAAAGGGCGCACTGCAGGTACCGCGACGAGTGCAGACCCGAGGAGAGCTTGAAGTGACCTTCCAGCAGCGCTCCCGCTGCCTTCATGTCGTCGATCGTGATGCCGCCCATCACTCCTCCCGCTTCAGGCCGTAGGCCTCGATCTTCTTGTACAGGTTCGAACGCGGCGTCTGGATCGCGCGCGCGGTTGCCGCCACGTTCCACCCGTGCCGCTGCAGCTGCCGCACCAGGTAGGCGCGCTCCGCGCGTTCCTGGAACTCGGCCAGCGTGGACGCTGCGAAGAGCCCCTCCGGGTCGACCTCGCCGCCGGAGGCTGCCGGAAGCAGGTCCACACCTCGAATATCGTCCTCGAGCTGCATGATCACCGCACGCTCCACGATGTTCTTGAGCTCACGCACGTTGCCCGGGAAGGGGTAGGAGGCGAGCTGCTGCAGCGCCTCTGGGGCCCAGCGCTTGGAGTGCCGGTTGTACTCCTCGCACGCCCCCTTCGTGTAGTGGTCGACAAGCAGCGCGATGTCATCCGGGTGGGAGCGCAGCGGCGGAGTCTTGAGGACCACCACCGAGAGGCGGAAGAAGAGGTCCTCGCGGAAGCGCCCGGCTTTGACCTCCTCGGGGAGGTCCTTGTTGGTGGCGGCGATCACCCGCACGTCCACGTGCCTCACCGCCCCGGCGCCCACCGGCTCCACCTCACCGTCCTGCAGCACCCGAAGCACCTTGGCCTGGGTGCGCAGCGACATGTCGCCCACCTCGTCGAGGAAGATCGTGCCACCGTCCGCCTGCACGAACTTGCCGATCTGCTTGCGCACGGCTCCGGTGAAGGAGCCCTTCTCGTGGCCGAAAAGCTCGGACTCGATGAGCTCCTCGGGGATCGCGGCGCAGTTCACGCGCACAAACGGAGTGCGTGCTCGCGGCGAGAGGTGGTGGATCCGGCGCGCCACCAGCTCCTTGCCGGTGCCGGACTCCCCCACCACCAGCACGGTTGCACGGGAAGGCGCGACGCGGGCGATCTCCTCGCGCAGCGCCCTCACGTCGGCCGACTCGCCGAGCAGCGGCGGCAGCTCCTCGCCGCCCCCCGTCAGGCGCCGGTTCTCCTCCGCCAGCTTCCCCCGCGCCACCGCGTTTTTCACGTGCAGGAGCAGCTCGTCGCGTTTCGGCGGCTTGTCGAGGAAGGCGTCCGCGCCGGCCTGCAGGCACGAGGCGGCCGTGAACTCGTCGCCGTGCCCAGTGAGCACGACCACCGGCACGTCCACGGCACGCTTGCGAAGGTTCGCAAGCAGACCGAGGCCGTCCATGCCCGGCATCTTGATGTCCAGCAGCACGGCGTGCGGGCTCTCGCGGTCAATGGCGTCGAGCGCGGTGAAGGCGTCGCCGGTCTCGCTCACCTCGAACCCTGCCCCGGCGAGGATCGTCCGGACCGCCAGACGGTTCGCGGCCTCATCGTCCACGACCAGCACTCGGCCCGCGCTTTCCACGACCCGAGAGTTTACTCCACACGGGGGCGCTGCCCCCATGACCCCCACAGTTCCTTCTGAACGCTCCAGTTTCAGTGTCTCGTGTTGTCCTGCAGGGGCTTTCCTTTTTTCACTGCGTGAGGCCTTCTGTTTTGCCAAGCGGGTGCGCGGCCAGGCTCTTCCTTTTCACTGCGTGAGGCTTTTTGCTGCCCCGCGGGCTATGAGCGGTCGCTCGGGCTGCGCATCGAGCGCAGCCCTCCGACC
>JALHTD010000125.1 GCA_022865555.1 Thermoanaerobaculaceae bacterium
GAGGATGCATCGAGCAGGTCGCCTTCCAGGATGTGGACCGCTGGCACGTGCGCGACCACCGGCGGCATCTCGGACCGCCACCGCCGCAACCCGAACAGCTCGACCTCCGAGTGTTCGGCTAGCAGGTGCGCCGCGAGGTGCCGCCCCACGAACCCCGAGATGCCCGTTATCAGGACGCGCATCGTCTCATGGTAGCCGATCTCGCGCGCCGCGGAATCACCCGCGGCCCGCGCGAATCCGATGTATCCGGATTTATGGCGCGGATGCACCTGGACTGATCAGGGCACAGGGCACAGCGAGGCTCAAGCTCAGCCAATCCATAGCCATTTCGATTTGGAAAAACCGACTACTCGGCCCGCTGACGCTTCATCAGACGGCGAAGCAGCCAGGCGGCCCACACCGAATACCCGAAAGAGGCCGGGCAGCCGACGTAGGAGAGCGCGTACGGGACTGTTCTGGGCCCGACGACGATGGGCCAGCCATAAAGCAGCCTGAAAAAGTGAAGAACGCCCACCAGGAAGAAGATCACTCCGGAAAGGATGAGGTAGAGCTTGTGAGCCATCTCGGCACTCCTCCCTGCAGCCTCACGGTGCCCTTGAGTCGACGCTGCGTGCGGACACTGGCTTCGGTCGGCTTCGGGCAACGGCTCGACGCCGACGACATTCAGGCCTTGGCGCCTGAAGCGATGTACCGCTTGACGAGCTCGGCGACCAGAGGGTTGCCGGGGAGAAGCTCTGACAGCTTCGGGAGGATCGCCCGCATGACCTGCCGCGCTCGACCCTCTGCGCCCGCCTGCCACGGCTTGCCATCACCGAATTGGCCGTCGAAACCCACGGTCGAGAGACCCTTGATGACCCCGAATAGCTGGACCTGTTCGGAGGAACTATCGGGCAACAGGGCGACGAGCCTCCGCATGAGTTCGACCGAACTGAGTGCAGAGATTTCGCTTTCGACCATCTTCCCCTCCAGACATCACAGTGCGTCTAACGGCGCTTCGGCCGAGTGTCCCCTACTCCGGGGGTCACGCAGGAAGGATACTCCTTCGGTCGGCTCGCCCTCGGAACCAAAATGCTGGGGTATTTTGACGCCCGACTCGACCACGCGACCCAACGCCATCACGACGAAGCTTCCAAGAGCATCACACCCTCGCCCGAGGCGACGAACTCCGACAGGAATCGTGTTTCACACGACGGCCCTACAGCACGGTGAGCTGGCGATACCGCTACCAACTCGCCTGCCTCCCGACACCGCTTTCTCTGTTCAGGTCAGAGGTCGTTGCTCTCGCCTGGTTCGCCTGCAAGCTGCGCGCTGTGCCAGACTGCCACCACCCACACGGTTCTGCCCTTGACCCGATAGAAGAAGCGATAGGGCGACACGATGACCTCACGAAAGGGCAGCTCGGGGAACTCGGGGACAAGGCGGCCCGATTCCGGGAATTTCCCGAGCCGGCGGAGTACGCGCTCCGCACGGCGGCGAAAGGCAGAACCGGCTGCGCGGTTGTCTTGGAGAATGTAGCCGATCACCTGAAGGAACTGCTCGCGCCCCGACGGGGTGAACCGGACCTTCACTCGCGGCCCTTCTCCAGAAGGGCGTCGGCCTCCGCCAGCACCGCGTCAAGGTCCACACCGCGCCCGGCGGCGATCTCCTTGTCGCCCTTGGCGAGCAGCAGCAGGATCTGCCGCTCCTGTTCGACACGCTCGTACTCCTCGACGCTCACCATCACCGCCACGGCACGCCCGCGCTGAGTAATGATGATTGGTTGGCGCTTGGACCGGGCACGTCCGACGACCGCTGCGGCGTCCTGCCGCAGGTCGGTAATGGGAACGATGTCAGGTACCTTATTCATGAGCGGGACCTCCAACAGTACATCTAACAGTACGTCGTTTGCGGCACCGCGTCAAGGCTCCCTCTGGTGTCAAACGCCGCGCTACAGCGGCGAGCCCAACCCACCGGAGATCACGCAAACAGGATACTCCCTCAAACCGCTCACCCTCCGAGCCAACATGCCCGGGTTTCCTGGTGCCCGGCTCGACCACGCGACCCAACGCGATCACGACGACGATTCCAAAAGGACCACGCCCTCGCCGCAAACGACGCACTTAGAGAGGCATCGTGTCTCACATGAAGCTCCGACAGCAAGGTGAGATGGTGATACACGGTACCGATAAGGTGAGATGGTGATACCTGGTACCTATTATTGTAGTGC
>JALHTD010000126.1 GCA_022865555.1 Thermoanaerobaculaceae bacterium
CAACCCTGGTCGAAGATAGCCACTTCGCCTTCGTGCCTCCCCTCGTGTGCTGAGCTTGTCGCGCTAACGTAGGTCCGCATCACGCCAATGTCAACGCGGACCTCCCCCGAACTCTTCCTTCCACCTTGAGCCTCTCCGTCTCTTCGAACGCCTCGTCGATGCCGCCGACAAGATAGAACGTCTCGTCGTAACCCCAAAGCCACCCTCAAAGACTTCTCCCACCGACCCCGTCGGTGCAGGTGCACACCGGATTTCGAGAGTGGTCGCCGAATATCGCGGGGGGGAGATCCGTATCGAACGTGGTCAGTGGGGGGCGACGGCGGATGGGCCTCGGGACCTGATGCCACATCGGGCGCGTCAAACTCGTTTCCAAGGTAGCCCGCCGGTCTGAGTTCCGATGAATGAGAGCAGGGCAAGAAAAGGGACTCCGAGCCCCCGAGTTCGAGCCTCGCGGGTACCCGTTGGGTACCTTAGAGAGGGCAATTGTTAGGGCAAGTCCGTAAGTGGTTGATTGTAATGGTGCGCCCGGCGCGATTCGAACGCGCGACCTTCAGATCCGGAGTCTGACGCTCTATCCAGGCTGAGCTACGGGCGCACTGGGTGGGGTGAGCGAGGGGATTTGAACCCCCGACCACCGGAGCCACAGTCCGGTGCTCTGACCAACTGAGCTACGCTCACCGCAAGGCTGGCCTGCCTGAGAGGATTCGAACCTCCGACCCGCGGATTAGAAGTCCGCTGCTCTATCCAGCTGAGCTACAGGCAGCTAGGTCCAGGGACGGGTGATGGTCGGGGCGAGAGGATTTGAACCTCCGACCACCTGCACCCAAGGCAGGTGCGCTACCAGGCTGCGCCACGCCCCGTCCCAAGTTGCGTGAAGCTCCACGCTCCCAAAGAGCTTTCCCCATTCCCGGGGGAGCCCAACACTAGCAATCAGCGTCGGTCGCGTCAAGCTAACGCCCGGTCGCCACGAGGTTTGCCACGCCCGCCTGGGCGAGGCGGTGCTCCAGCACAGAGCGCTGGGCGGCGAACGCCCTCTGGAGGCCGCCTTCAGCCAGATCCAGCAGCGCGGTGAGTTCGCCACGGGAGAACGGCTCGCGCTCGGCGGTGCCCTGCACCTCGACGATGCCCATGCGCGCCGTCCCCACCAGGTTGAGGTCGGTGGCCGCGCGCGAGTCCTCCACGTAGTCGAGGTCCAGCAGCGCGCGACCGGCGACGATTCCCGTCGAGACCGCCGCCACCTGGTCTCGCACCGGCCAACCGGATAGTGCCTTCTGCTCCTTCAGCCGCACGAGCGCCAGCACCACGGCAACGAACGCCCCCGTGATCGCGGTGGTCCGCGTGCCCCCATCGGCTTGCAGGACGTCACAGTCCACCAGCAGCGTGCGCTCGCCCAGCAGTCCCATGTCCAGCGACGCACGCAGTGAGCGCCCGATCAGGCGTTGGATCTCCGCCGAGCGCCCGGAGACCGAGCCGCGCGACACATCGCGCGGTGTCCGCTGCTCGGTGGCCCTCGGGAGCATGGCGTACTCGCCGGTCAGCCAACCCTCGCCGGTGTCGCGGAGGAACGGCGGCACCCGCCCCTCCACGGTCACGTTGCACACCACCACGGTGTCGCCCGCCCGGGCGAGCACGCTTCCCTCCGGATACTTGACGAAGTCCAGGGTGAGCTCCAGGGGGCGGGGTGCGTCGTCACGCCGCCCGTCGCGGCGCTCGAACGTTTGGGCCTGTACCACGGTTCCTCCAGTTGACGCCAGGGTAGCGGCCCGGCCGGGTTTCGACAACCTCAGCCCCGAAACCCCAATTAGCTTCCGGGCTCAGTCCGGGAGATCCACGAGCTCGAGGTTCACCGAGACATCGGGCAAGATGAGATGGGCGATGCGGGTGATA
>JALHTD010000008.1 GCA_022865555.1 Thermoanaerobaculaceae bacterium
GCGGGCGGTGATGGCGCCGCTGTAGAAGCCGGGGTAGATCTCGGCGCAGCGCTCGATCTGCGCGGGCAGCACGGTGATCTCCGAGAAGCCGGCGGCCTCCAGGGCGCGCACCCACCCGCGTGCGCTCATGAAGCCCGGCCGGGGGCGGATGCCGGGGATCAGTGGGGCGTGGCTGTACGCGTCCAACAGCGTGAACGGCAGCTCCAGGTGGACCGCCGCGTCTGGCCCGGGCCGGAGCAGCTCGCCGACGACGAGCGCGCCACCCGACCGCAGGAGGCCCCGAAGGTTGGCGAGCGTGGCGAGGAGGTCGTGGGCGAGGTGCAGCGTGTTGACCCCGAAGATGAGGTCGAACTGCCCGGCCTGGAGCCCCTGGCTCACCGGATCCAGGTTGATGTCGAAGCGCATGGAAGCGAGCTCGCACCCCCCGGGCAGCTTTTGCTTTGCCGCGCGGGAACCGCGTCTCAGGAACGCCGCCTGCAGTTCGGTGAAGACGTACCGGGCCGGCGCCTTGTCCGACTCGGCGAGCGCCCGGAGCACCGCCTCGGCCGCGCTGCCGGCGCCGCCTCCGAACTCGAAGATGGCGCCGCCGCGACCGACTGCGCGCGCCGCCGCAACGCCCGTGATCGCGTTGCTGGGGGCGTAGTGGGGGTTGGCGTTGGAGAAGTACTCGAACCAGAGGCTCAGCGTAGTTGGGCCGAAGAGCGCTTCCTCGCCTCGCAGCTCGCCTCGCAGCACCGCCGGCAGCGCCGCGGCGCAGAGGGCGAGCACCTCGTACGCCGGCCTGGCGGCGGGCACCTCGCGCTCGGCCTCCTCGCGCAGAACCGCGGATGGCACCGGCGGCGTGACCCCGGCGAACCGCCAACCCTCGCTTGTCCGCTCCGTGGAGCCGTATAGCTCGAGCGTCTCGAGCAGCCAGGCGACCGCGAGCCTGCCGCGCTCGCTCCAGCCGCGGGAGGCGAACAGAGCATCGAGCTGAAACGGCTCGCCCACGGGCAGTTTCAGGCTTGACGCGAGCTCGAGGGCGAGCGCCCCCACGTAGCCGTCCAGGCGCTCACAGGCGCGACGGAAGGCCTCGTCGAAGACACCCCGTGGGATGTCAGGGTGGAGCGCCTCGATCTCCGAGGGGATGGTCATTGGCAGGCGCTGCATGTCAGGCGGCACCCCGGGTGGCGAAGTAGTCCTCCACGGCCCCGAGGACCTCGCGGGCCGAGGGCAGCTCGGAGAGACGGTGGCGCAGGTTACGGCCTTCAGGGAGACCGTGGGTGTACCACCCGGTGAACTTGCGCAGCTTGTGCAGTGCCGTGCGCTCGTCCTCGCGACCGAGGACCGCGTCGAAGTGGGCCCTCATCAGCGCATGACGCTCGGCAAGTGAGGGGTCGGCGTAGGGCTCGCCCCGGAGGAGCGCCGTGGCCTGGCGGAAGATCCACGGGTTGGTGAGGCTCGCCCGCCCGATCATCACCGCGTCGCACCCGGTCTCGCGCTGCAGCTCGAGGGCGTCCTCGGGCGAGCTCACGTCGCCGTTGCCGATCACCGGAATCCGAAGCGAGCGCTTGAGCTCGCCGATCGCGCTCCAGTCCGCGCGCCCCGTGAACTGCTGCTTCGCGGTCCTCGGGTGGAGCGTGACGGCGTCAACGCCCTCGTCCTGGCACATGCTGCCCAGCTCGAGGTAGGTCTGGGCGTCCTCTCGCACACCGAGGCGGAACTTCACGGTGAGCGGCAGGGTGATCGCCTGCCGTACTTCGCGCACGATGCGGGTGGCCAGCGGGAGATCGGCTGTCAGCGCGGCGCCCGCGCACCCCTTCAGCACCTTGTTGGCGGGACAGCCCATGTTGATGTCGCAGACGTCGGCGCCGATGGCCTCCACGACGCGCGCCGCCTCGGCCATGCGGGCGGGATCGGAACCATAGATCTGGATCGCGATCGGGCGCTCCTCTTCCACAAAGTGGAGCATCCTGAGCGTGCCCGGACGCTGCCTAGTCAACCCTTCGCTGGAGATGAACTCCATCGAGACGAGGCCGCACCCCCCGAGCCTCCGGATCAGGAGCCGGAAGTCCCGGTCCGTGATGCCGGCCATCGGGGCGAGCACGAGCGGGGGCTCGACGGCGACGTTTCCGATGCGCAGCACCGGCCGAGTATACCAAGC
>JALHTD010000127.1 GCA_022865555.1 Thermoanaerobaculaceae bacterium
CGCGGCGGCCTGCAGAGAATCGTCAACGATCGCGACAACGACCACGCGCGGGGCGGAAGGCAAGCGCGCCGGCAGCAGCCGTTGCCGGAGGTCGGCGCTGACCAGCTCGCCGCGCCAGACCAGCCCCCCGACAAGCGAGGCAGACGCGAGCGCCCCGGCGCCGGCGGCGAGCGCGACCCTCGTGAGCACGGGACGGGACATGGTGCCAGTGTAGCGTTCCCGCTTCGCTATACTCCCCGCGCATGCGTGAGGCCTGGATCACCGGCATCGGGCTGCTGACGGCCCTGGGGCCGGACCGCGAGACAACCTGGCGGAGGCTGCTGGCGGGCGAGACCGGCATCCGCCCGCTCACGCTCTTCGACACCTCCGGCTACCGCACCCACCTCGCGGCCCAGGTGGACGACGCCGCGTTTCGCCTGCCCCCGCTGCCCTGCCAACCGGATCGCCACACCAGCCGGGCCAGCCGCTTCGCGCTCGCAGCCGCTGCGGAGGCGCTCGCGGATGCCGGCCTGCCCGTCTCAGCCGAGGCTCGAAACTGGGCGCTGGTGCTGGGCGGGGGTACCGCAGGTCTCTTCGAAGCGGAGAGCTTCGTGGCCCGGCGCTTGCGCGGCGGGCCACGGGTCCGCGGGCTCGGCGAGCTTGTCGAGGTCCCGCAGGACTCCCCCTCCGACAGGGTCGCCCGGTGCTTTGGCCTCACCGGACCCCGGATCACGGTGACAACCGCGTGCTCCTCCTCGACCATCGCGGTGGGGATCGCCGCCGAGCTCGTGTGCGACGGGGACGTGCCGGTCGCGCTCACCGGCGGCTCCGATGCCCTCTGCCGCCTCACCTACGCGGGTTTCAACTCGCTTCGCGCGGTGGACCCCGATCGGGCCAAACCGTTCGACCGCCGCCGCAAGGGGCTTTCCCTCGGCGAGGGGGCGGCGATGCTGGTTGTGGAGGAAGCGGAGCACGCCCGCCGGCGCGGCGCGCGACCCTACGCCCGGGTGCTCGGGTACGGGGTCACCAACGATGCCTTCCACATGACGCAGCCCGAGCCCTCCGGCGTCGCCTGGGAACGCACCGTGCGGGCTGCCCTCGCCGACGCCGGGGTCGCTGCCTCCGACGTGGCGTACATCAACGGTCACGGCACAGCCACCGAGCAGAACGACCAGGCGGAGTGCGCCGCCTACCTCCGCGTGTTCGGCGAGCGGCTCGCCAGCGTGCCGGTCTCCTCGGTGAAGGGAGCCCTCGGTCACTGCCTGTGCGCCGCGGGCGGGATCGAGGCGGCGGTGACGGCCCTGGCCATCGCCCGCGCCACGCTGCCGCCCACCGCGGGTTTTGCCGAGGCCGACCCCGCCTGCCCCGTGGACGCGATCCCCGGGACCGGCCGGCCGGGCACGCCGCGCGTCGCGCTCTCCTCCTCCTTCGCCTTCGGCGGCAACTCGGGCGTGCTGGTGCTGGGGAGCTGCGCGTGAGCGCTCCGAGGATCTTCGTGCGCTCGACCGGCGCCGTGAGCGCCGCCGGCACCGGTGTGGGGGCGCTGCTGCAGGCGCTCGCCGACCCCGCCTGGCAGCCGCAGCTGGGGATCGAGCGCCCCGACGCGCCGCCGCTGCCGGTCGCCGCCTGCCGGGAGTTCTCGCCCCGGGACATGCTGCCGCCCCTGGTGGCCCGGCGTCTCGACCGCCCGGCCCGCCTCCTCGCGGTGGCCGCCCGCGAGGCCATCCGCCAACTCGGCGACCCTCTCCCGTGGGCACGCGAGCGGGTGGGCGTCTGCGCCGGTACCTGGAACGCGGGGACGTCGGCGCTCCTCGAGGTGCTGCGCGCCGTCTTCCTCACCTCGCCCGAGGAGGCGCCGCCCGCCCAGTTCCCGTCCACCGTGGCCAACGCCCCGGCCAGCCAACTCGGCATCCTGGAGAAGCTCGGCGGGCCCAACCTGACGTTTGCCGAGAAGCAGGTCGGCGGCCTGCGGGCGGTCGCCGAGGCGGGCAGGCTGCTGGCGCGCGGTCGCGCCGACGCCACACTGGCGTGCGGCGTGGACGAGGCCGACTGGCTCAACGCCGAGGGGTACGACCGGCTGGGGACGCTGCGCACGTCGGCCCACCCGGGCATGGTGCTGGCCGAGGGCGCGGCGGTGCTCGTGCTCGCCTGTGAGCCGGGACCGGCACCGCTCGCGGTGCTCGCAGGCTGGGGCTCGGCCTCCGGTCCGGCCCCTCCGCACCGCTACCCGGATGATCCCGCGCCGCTCGTGGCGGCCTGCCGACAGGCCCTGGAGCGCTCCGGGCTCGCGCCCGGCGAGGTCGGTCTGGTGGTCAGCCTCGCGAACGGGATCCCGGTCCTCGCGGACCTCGAGCGGC
>JALHTD010000128.1 GCA_022865555.1 Thermoanaerobaculaceae bacterium
CGGAGGACGTCCTGAAGGCGTTCATGCGTGGGGGTCCGGCCACGATGGTGCCGCTGACCCTCGGGATCCTCGCGGGGGTGCTCCTGCTCGTGGTGCTGGCGCAGATCGCCGACCCGCTCGCTAACCCGACCCGGGTGCGACGGGTGGCCGAGCTGATGGTCGGAGCCGTCGTGTTCATGGTCCTGACGCGGCATCAGCTTCGCACCATCTACCTCGCACCGGCGCGGGCGAACGAGCAGGTGACGGTCGCGCCTCAGCTGGGCGCGCTGGCGCTGTTCCTGGTGGTGTTCGTGATCTGCGTCGCGCTCACCGTCTACGCGCTCGTCAAGGCCGCCAAGGACCGTCCGCGGGCCGGAGAGGACGCCGCCTAGAGGCAGGCTTGAAGGCCTGGAGCGATGGAGGCGTGGAGCGCCAGCCTTTGTAGGTCAAGCCTCCAGGCCTTCACGCCTCCAAGCCTTTATGCGAGTACTGCCCGGGCGGCGCGCAACGTCGTCTCGACATCGGCATCGGTGATCTCGTAGTGGGTGACCATGCGCACGTCGGTCGCGCCGAAGGCGCCGAGCAGCACACCGCGCTCCTTCATGCCGGTGACGAAACGCTGTGATGGCGCCACGGCGGCATCGCCCGGCACCTTCTCCGGGCGCAGGTGGAACACCAGGATGTTGGTGTAGACGCGCGCCGGGTCGATCTCGACCGCCGGCAGCGCGGCAAGACCATCGGCGAGGCGCCTGGCGCGCTCGTGGTCCTCGGCGAGCCGGTCCACCATCTCGGTGAGCGCCACGATCCCAGCGGCCGCCAGGACGCCGACCTGCCGCATCCCGCCCCCGAACAGCTTGCGCACGCGCACCGCCTCCTCGATCAGCTCGCGGCTGCCGAGCAGCATCGAGCCGACCGGGGCGGCAAGGCCCTTGGAGAGGCAGAACATGACCGTGTCGCACCCCTTCGCGAGCTCGGCGGCGGTGGTGCCGAGGGCCGCGGCGGCGTTGAAGATGCGGGCGCCGTCCAGGTGCACCGGCAGGCCGTGGTCGTGGGCGACCGCCGCGAGCGCCCTCGTGCGGGCGGTGTCCATCGGCAGCCCCGACCACAGGTTGTGGGTGTTCTCCAGCGCCAGCAGGCGGGTCGGGGTCCGGTACGACACCCTGGGGGCTATCGCCGCCTCGACCTGTGCGGGTTCGAGCAGGCCGTTCTCGGTGACGATCGGGCGCGGGAGCGCGCCCGACCAGACCGCCATGGCGCCCATCTCGAAGTTGAAGATGTGCCCGCGGGCCTCGATGATCACCTCGCTGCCGGGGCGCGTCTGCAGATGCACGGCGAGCTGGTTGCCCATCGTGCCCGTGGGGACGAAGAGCGCGGCCGGGAAGCCCAGCATCGCCGCGGCGAGTTCCTCGAGGCGGAGGGCGGTGGGGTCCTCGCGGTAGACGTCGTCGCCGACCTCGGCCTCCGCCATCGCGCGCCGCATGGCGGGTGTGGGGTGGGTCACGGTGTCCGAGCGCAGGTCGATCATGGCCGCTATCATAGCGGCCCTGGGGGGTGCATGAGCGAGAGCTTCCGGGCGGTCGCGCAGGAGCGTGGGGTGGAGGAGCTGGTGCTCGAGGGGAACGGCCTGCGGGTGCTGCTCCTACCCGACCCCAGCGTGCCGGTGGTGGCGGTGTGCGTGATCTACCACGTGGGGTCGAGAAACGAGGCGGTCGGCCACACCGGCTCGACCCACCTGCTCGAGCACCTGATGTTCAAGGGTTCGCGTCGGTTCGACCCGTCCGACGGGAAGCCGATCGCTCGCGTCCTCGAGCGCGTCGGCGCCCACTTCAACGCAACCACCTGGTTCGACCGGACGAACTACTACGAGACCCTGCCGCCGGAGCACCTGGAGCTGGCGCTCGAGCTTGAGGCGGACCGCATGCGGAACGCGCTCCTGCGCGAGGCGGACCTGGCGACCGAGATGACGGTGGTGCGCAACGAGTTCGAGCGCGGCGAGAACGAGCCCTTCGACGCGCTGCTCAAGGAGTCGTTTGCAATCGCTTTCCGTGAGCACCCCTACCACCACCCGACGATCGGGTGGCGCAGCGACATCGAGAACACCTCGATCGACCGTTTGCGCGCGTTCTACGACACCTTCTACTACCCGGACAACGCCTCGCTCGTGCTGGTCGGGTCGTTCGACCGGACCGAAGCGCTGGAACTGGTGGCAAAGCATTTCGGTCCGCTGCCGCGGGCCCCGCGCGAGATCCCTTCCGTTGCGATTAGGGAGCCGCGCCAGGAAGGGGAGCGCCGTTTCGTCATTCGCCGCGCCGGGGAGGTCGGCTGGGTGGTCGTCTCCTGGCGAACCCCCGAGGCGGCGCACCGCGACACCCACAC
>JALHTD010000129.1 GCA_022865555.1 Thermoanaerobaculaceae bacterium
GGCCGCGCCACCGAGTCCAGTTGACGGACTCTTTCGCCGGCCTGTACCGTTGCCGATGTCGGGGCCGAGTGGGCCCCTGGAGGCGTCTCGTCCCATGGCAGATGTCAAGCGCCGCAGCAGCGTCCCGGTCAATGTCGGCCACGTCCAGGTCGGGGGTGGTGCCCCGGTGGTGGTGCAGTCCATGACCTCCACCGACACCGCAGACGCCGCGGCCACGGCGAGGCAGTGCCTCGAGCTTGCGCAGGCGGGCTCGGAGTTGGTGCGCGTCACGGTGAACGTGCCGGAGGCCGCGCGGGCGGTGCCGGAGATCCGCAAGCGGCTCGACGACGCCGGCTGCGCCGTGCCTCTGATCGGCGACTTCCACTACAACGGCCACATCCTGCTCCGCGACTTCCCCGAGTGCGCCGCCACCCTTGCCAAGTACCGCATCAACCCCGGCAATGTCGGCCACGGTGCCAAGCGCGACGAGCAGTTCGCGGCCATCTGCAAGGTCGCGGTGGGCAACGGCAAGCCGATCCGGATCGGGGTCAACGCAGGCTCGCTGAACCAGGAGCTCGTGACGGCCTCGATGGCCGAGAACGCCGCCCGCAACCTGGGCAAGAACTCGGACGAGGTCATCGATGAGTGCATGATCCTCTCGGCGCTCACCTCCACGGAGCTGGCCTTGGCATCGGGCCTCGGCGCCGACAAGATCGTGATCTCCTGCAAGGCCTCCCAACCCAACGAGCTGATCGCGGTCTATCGCGAGCTGGCAGCCCGGACCGAGCAACCCCTCCACCTCGGCCTCACCGAGGCCGGCATGGGGATCAAGGGGCTGGTGTGGTCGGCCTCCGCCATCGGCGTCCTGCTCCACGAGGGGATCGGCGACACCATCCGCGTCTCCCTCACCCCCCGCCCCGGCGGTGACCGGCGCGACGAGGTGATCGCCGCGTGTGAGCTCCTTCAGGCTCTCGGCCTGCGCTCGTTCGCGCCGTCCGTGACCGCCTGCCCGGGGTGCGGCCGCACCACCTCCACCACATTCCAGGAGCTGGCGGAGCGCATCCAGTCGCACGTGCGGGAGAAGATGCCGGAGTGGAAGCGCGACTACGAAGGGGCCGAGACGATGCGGCTCGCGGTGATGGGCTGCGTGGTGAACGGCCCAGGCGAGTCCAAGGCCGCCAACATCGGCATCTCGCTCCCCGGCACGGGGGAGTCCCCCGCCTGCCCGGTCTACATCGACGGGCAGAAGTTCACCACCTTGAAGGGCACCTCCGAGGAACTCGCCGCCGCCTTCAGCGCCCTCGTGGACGACTACGTCGCGACCAAGTACATGAAGCGGCCCAACGCCTAGGCCCCCTGCAGGTCCGCCCCGCGCCTCCGAGGTCGGGTACCATGCCAGCCGGAGGTGCCCATGAAGATCGTTGCGACCCTCGGCGCCCTCGCGCTCGCTGCGCCGCTTCTGGCCAGCCCACCGCCTGCCTTCGACGAACACTTTCTCGACGCCACCCTCCGCATCGACACGTTTCACACCGGAAACGCCAGCGAGGAAGTGGTCACCCTCGACCAGGTCTACCAGCAGGGGATCTGGGCCGGCAGCCGAACCCACCTCCTCGACCCGTTGGGGTTCGGCGGGTACTTCGCCAAGGTTGCGGATCCCACCTCCGGCGCCCTCCTGTTCTCCAAAAGCTACGACACCTATTTCGGCGAGTACCGCACCACCGCGGCAGCCGGGAAAGGCATGCGCAGGACGTACCACGAGTCCGTGCTGATCCCCTGCCCGAAGGGAAAGGTGCGCTTCGCGATCGAGGCGCTTGGGCGAGACGGCTCGCTGAAGGAGATCTTCACCACCGAGATCGACCCGGCTGCGGTGACCATCATTCGCAAGCCGCTGGACGCGGGCGTCAAGGTCGTGGAGGCCGCCAAGAGCGGCGACCCCCACAGCAGGGTGGACGTCGCGATCCTCGCCGAGGGGTACACCGCAAAGGAGGAGGGCAAGTTCCGCGCCGACCTGGCGCGGTTCGTCAAGATCTTCCTCGCCCAGGAGCCGTACGCGAGCCGGAAGGACAGCTTCAACGTCTACGGGGTGTTCAAGCCCTCCCAGGAGAGCGGCTGCGACGAGCCGAGTTGGGGCTCATTCAAGAACACCGCACTGAACGCGACCTTCGACTCCCTCGGCTCGGAGCGGTACCTCCTCACCGAGGACAACCGGCGCCTGCGCGATCTGGCGGCCCACGCCCCGTACGACGCGCTGCTGATCATGGTCAACTCGCCGCGCTACGGCGGCGGAGGGATCTACAACCTCTACTGCACCTTCACCGCCGACAACTACTGGAGCACCTATGTCTTCCTGCACGAGTTCGGGCACACCTTCGGCGGGCTTGCCGACGAGTACTACACCTCGTCGGTCGCCTACAGCGAGTTCTTCCCGAAAGGCGTGGAGCCCGCCGCCCCGAACGTCACCGCGCTTCTCAACCCCGCGAACCTCAAGTGGAGGGCGCTGACGACCCCTGGGACCACGATTCCCACACCGTGGGAGAAGGCCGACTACGACACGATGGACCTCGCCTACCAGAAGGTGCGCGAGGAGCTCAACGCGAAGATCGCGGCCGCCAAACGTGCCGGCGCCCCACGCCCGGAGGTCGAGAAGCTTCAGGACGAATCGGATCGCCTCTCCCGCGAGCACGCCGCCAAGGTGGACGCCTACCTCGCCAAGTCGGCCTTCGTCGGGCACGTCGGGGCGTTCGAGGGTGCCGGGTACGCATCGAGGGGCCTCTACCGCCCAATGGTGGACTGCCTCATGTTCACCAAGGGCGCCAAGCCGTTCTGCAAGGTGTGCCAGGAGGCGGTCGTGCGTGTCATCGAGTACTACGGCGAGTAGCCGGCCTCCGCGCAGGCAAGCGTCCGCCCGTGGCGTTATCATGAAATAGGGAGGGCTGCGCGCCCTCGGGCACGCAGACCGGCGGGGAAGGCAGGCACGCATGGACGACTCGTGGCCTCCCTCACCACCCCCCCACGGGGGCAGTCAGGCCGAGCGCCTGCAGGGGCAACCCCCCACCGAGTCCGCCGTGGCCGGTGTGCCGAGCTCCGAGGGCGCGGAGGCCGCGGTCGGGCAGACTCCCGCCGGCAAGGACGCCAACGCGGCGCTGCGGGCCGTCGCCAACACGGCCCGCTCGTTCATCCTCTACGACGCGGGCAACGAGAGGATCCGGGGCTTCCTCGAAGACGCGCGCGCAAAGGTCGAGCACTTCCTTGCAGTCCACGGCGAGATGTCGCTCGACATCCGTCCCTGGGACATCGTGCTGGGGTCCGAGGTGGTCTACTCGGACAAGGACCGCGAGCGCTCCCTGGCCTTCCGCCTCTACCGCGACGGCGTTCGGCGTCTCGTCATCCGCCCCAACCTGGAGTGGAACGAGCTCATCGTTCTGATCGGCATCCTCTCCGTGCGCTACAAAGGGGTGCGCACCCAGGAGGACGACGTCGTCACGCTGCTCTGGCGAGCCGATTTCAAGCACATCGAGATCGCGGCGGTGGAGGGCCTGGTCGCCAGCGAGGACTACGACCCCGACATGCAGGTGCCGGAGGGCACGCTGGCAGGTCCACGCAACGCCATGCAGGCGATGATCTTCAACGCTCCCTACCGGTTCGATTACCCCTGGCCGAGCTACACCGAGCGTGCCGCTGTCGAGCACAGGGCGGTGCCGCCCTCGCTGCTCGACCGCATCACCGAGGAGGACGGCACCGAGGCGGTGCCGCACGAGTGCCTCCTGCTGGTCAAGGAGCTTCTGGCGGGCCTCACGGACCCTCTCGATCCGCTGACGCTCGACGACGTCACTCCGGTGCTTCGTGAGGTTCGCGGCTTCCTCGCGGGGGAGAACTACCTCGACGCCCTCCTCGACGTCGTGCACGCGGTCCAGCGCACGGCGCCCGCAGACGAGAGATCACGGAAGGAGCTGCTTGCGGCCTGCGCCGACGAGGGCGTGGTGCGCCGCTTCATCCTCGCGCTCACACCGGAGGAGACA
>JALHTD010000130.1 GCA_022865555.1 Thermoanaerobaculaceae bacterium
CACTCAGCCGCAACCGCACGGGAAGGGTGTCGCGGTCTCGCGCGGTTATCACGTTTGTGACGAACGAGGCGCACGCTCTCGCCGACGATCTGCGAGTGCTCGAGGACGGAACCGGCTGGCTGCCTCTGGCTGGCGAGAGCCTCGTGCGGGTGAGTGGGAAGGGTCATCGCGAGGCCCTGCAGCGTGTGCTGAGCCAGGACGTCCTTGGTCTTCGGCACGGGGAAGGCGGGCTCGCGCTCTTGCTCGCGCCCAAGGGGCAGTTTCGGGCGATGATGGCCGTGTTCCCTGGTGCGGAGCAGAGTTACCTGCTGGCGCCTCCTGGGCGCGGCGCTGAGCTCTCCCGAGGGCTGAACACGTACCTGCGGCTCTCACGCTGCAACTCGGAGCCGGTCAAAGCGGCAGGTGAGATCGCGGTGCTTGGGGCATGCTTCAAGGAGGTCGTTGACGCTGCCGGAGGCGCCGCGCTTCCCGCGGGCGGATGGGTCGAGGTCCCGGGGGTGCTCTGGTTCGGGAGGACGCTCTTTGGGGTTCCGGGGGCGGTGGCGGTGGCGCACGACGCCGAGGCGTTGGCCGTCCTCCGCGCCGCGCTGGGCGCCGCCGGGGCGCGGCCGCTGTCCGAGAAGGCCGTTGAGCTCGCACGCATCCGTGTTGGGTGGCCTGCCTGGGGCGCGGAGCTGACCGAGACGGTGCTGCCCCCCGAGGCGGGGATCGAGGCGGAGACGATCTCGTACTCCAAAGGGTGCTACGTGGGACAGGAAACCGTTGCCCGCATGAAGACCTACGGACACCCCACCCGCGGGCTGGTGGGTGTGCGTCAGCTCGCCGGCAGCGGCGAAAAGCCCGCACTTCCGGTCCCGCTGTCGGCGGTGGGGGAAGAGAAGAGTCGAGGGACGCTCACGAGCTGGGGGCTGCACCCCGAGCACGGCGGGGTTGGGCTGGCGCTGGTCCGCCGCGAGCTTTCGCAGCCGGGGACCCGACTCGCAGGCGACAACCGCGAGTTCGAGGTGACGAGTCTTCCTCTCTGGTGATGCGGGCGCCCCCCCTGCCGTCATTCCCGCGAAAGCGGGAACATTCCCGCGGAAGCGGGAACATTCCCGCGAAAGCGGGAATCCAGTGCTGCCCTCGTCATTCGCGTTTTGTTGTCATCCCCGCGAAAGCGGGGATCCAGGTTCACGCGATCTCATCCCAGAGGTCCTTCCACTCGGGGTTCCGCCCTTCGATGAGCTCCAGCTTCCAGGCTCGTCTCCACTTTTTCAACTGCTTCTCGCGGGTGATCGCCTGTGCCATCTCGCGATGCACCTCGTAGTAGACGAGGGTATGGACGCGGTACTTGCGGGTGAAGCCATCGATCGAGTCGTTCCTGTGCTGCCAGAGGCGTGTGACAAGATTGCTCGTCACGCCGACGTATAGGGTGCCGTTGCGGCAGCTCGCCAGGATGTAGACGGCCGGTTGTTTTGGCATGCAGTCGAACCCCCTGGATCCCCGCTTTCGCGGGGATGACGACAACGGCGTACGCAAGGAAGATGGCAGGGGCAACATACCACCGCGGGGGGATCGGACATCCTGGATCCCCGCTTTCGCGGGGATGACGACAACATCCTCACTCGGGGCACTCGCGAACGCAGGATAGTACTGCGACGGATGCGCGCCCGCTGTCATCCCCGCGGAGGCGGGGATCCAGCGTCGTTTTGTCTCTTGCAACACTGAGCTGCACTCGGTCTTCAATCCCACTCGACGTTGAGCAGATGGAGCTGCGGCCGGAGGATGCCGTCGAGGGCATTCTTGATCGTACGGGCCCCGGGGCCGAGGCGGTGCCGGCGTGACAGGTGGGTCAGGACCAGGTGGCGATTGGCAAGCTTTGGCGCAAGCTCGACCAGGTCGTCCAGATGCATGTGCCCGAACCGGCGCGCCCGTTCGCGGTCCGTCGGTCGCAGGAACGTGCACTCCACCACCAGCACCTCGACCTCGGAGAGGAAAGGGTGCTCTGCGAAAACCTCCGGGCCTGTGTCGGCAAGGTAGGCGAGGAGTGACGTGCGGACATCCTCCGTGATGATCTTGCCGGCCTTGCGCTCGGCGCGGAGCTCCTCGACGCCCATGCCCACGAACTCGGGGCGCAGCCGCAACCGAACCCACTCGAGGCAGCAGCCCAGCGTCTCGACCCAGTGCGAGGTCGCGAGAAAGCGGAGGAAGAAACCTCGGCGCAGCGGCAGAACGTCCCCCGGTGCCACCGCCTGCACCTCGACGTCGTAGGGTTTTCCACCCTCCAGGCGCGCGCACGTCGCGAGGAGCTCGGAGATCTGGGCAGCGAGTGAGGCCGGGGCGTAGACCTTGCCGCCGGGGATCCCGTTGAGCTGTCTCTGGCTCGCCCACGCCGGCAGGCCCAGGACATGGTCCATGTGCCCGTGCGAGATCACCACGTGGTGGAGCGGGACGAGCGCCCGCGCCGGGCGCCCCGCGTCGAGGGCCAGGCGGAGCTGGGGCAGGAGCAGCACCGAGGCCTCGCCGGCCCGGGAACCCCCGGCCAGCCGCAGCTCACCCCACGAGGTGTCCAGGCGCAGCTGTCGCATTGCGGGGAGAGTGCCTGCGCGGTTGCGCTATTGTCAACCTTATCGGGCCGTGCACGTCTCCTAAGACATGGCGAGCGTCGCACGACGGGAGACCACGTTGGGGCGAGACGACGAGAGGGAGCTGGTGGAGGCGGCGCGCCGCGGCGACCGCGATGCGGCCGAGATGTTGCTGGAGACCCACGAGCTGCTGGTTTTCCG
>JALHTD010000131.1 GCA_022865555.1 Thermoanaerobaculaceae bacterium
CGCCGGAGTCCGTCTTGACGGTTTCCGAAATGGGCAGGCTGCTGCTGCGTCGCGCGTGCGGCCGCGTCAGCCCGTGGTGGGGCTGGTGCCGGGCACCATCGGCGAGCCGCAGGAAGGGCAGAACTTCGCCCCCATGGGGATGGGCTGCCGGCAGCGCGGGCAGGGGCTCACGGCCGTCGGCACCCCGCATGCGGGGCAGAAGCGGGACCCCGCTGGCACGGGGTTGCCGCAGCGGGCGCAGGTTGCAGTGGCGGCGGCTCCCGCGCCTCCGCCAGCGCCGCCCTTCATCGCCTCGGAAAGCGCCCCCGCCATCTGCACGCCGAACCCTGCCCCCAGTCCAACGCCCATCCCAGCAGCGGCCGTCCCGCCGGCCCCTCCGTCGGCGCGCGCCGCATCGCCCAGCGCCACCGCCACCTTGAAGCGGGTGTAGGCGGAGAGGTCGCCGACCGCACCCATGGACGCGCGCTCGTCGAGGCGAGCGAGGACCTCGTCCGGCGGCGTGATCGAGTTGATGTAGAAGTCCGAGAGGTCCACGCCGTACTTGGAGAAGTCCTCCGTCAGGCGCGCCTTCGCGAGCGTCGCGAGCTCGTCGTACCGTGCCGGCAGGTCGAGGATCGAGGTGAGACTCTCGCCCAGGAGGTCGTTGAGGCGAGCCACGATCATATCGCGGTAGAAGTCGGCGAGGCGCGCGGTGTCGAACTCTCCCAGGGAGCCCACGACGGTGTTGACGAAGGTGCGGGCGTCGTGGATCCGGTAGGCGTACGCGCCGAAGGCGCGCAGGCGCACCACGCCCAGCTCGCGGTCGCGGAAGACAACCGGCTCGCGGGTGCCCCACTTCTGGTCCAGGAACGTGCGCTTGGAGACGAACACCACCTGCACCCGGAACGGGGAGGTGAAGCCGAACGGCAGTGAGAGCACCTTCGTCAGCACCGGGATGTTCTGCGTGGTGAGGGTGTGCCGCCCGGGGCCGAGGACGTCAAGCGCGCGCCCGTCGCGGTAGAAGACGGCCTCCTGCGCCTCGTGCACCACGAGCTGCGCGCCGAACTTGATCTCGGCGCTGCCCTCGGGCGGGAAACGGAATGCGATCTCGTGGCCCGTGGGATCGTAGTGCTCAAGCACCTCGAGGAACTGGCTCATCGCACCGCCTCCTCTGAAACGTCGCTAGGCGAAGACGCCTTTGAACGCCTGGTCGCGGCCCTCGAAGCGCACGCGCAGCTTCGCCACGGCCTTCGAGAGTGTGTCCAGAGCATCCTCCCCCTCGGAGAGGTGCTCCGCCGCTTCGGCCACCGCCTCCACGTCCTCGACGAAGGTGACTTCCAAGTGGTAGATCGCCTCGAGTTGCTCCTGTTTCACCTTCACCGCGTCAAAGAGCCCGGCGTAGCCGGCGCCGGCGTGGCGGACCGCGTTGGCGAGCGCGCCGAGCTCCTTGTCGAGGCTGCCGAGGCGCTCGATTCTCCCCGCAGCACCGAGGTGGAGCGTACGCGTGTACTCGGCCACGTTCGCTCGCGCGGCATCCAGGCTGTTCGCGAGGTGGGCACGGACCAGCTGATCGATCTCCCGAGTGAGCTCGCGGTCGAGGTAACCCGAGAAGACCGGCACCTTCTTGCCCAGGCGCTCCAGCACGTTGCGAGCCGCCCGCGCTCTCTCCATCGCGTCGCCCATGGTGCTGCCCTCCAAAGACCAATTACTATCTATTATCTTATCATTCGGCCTGCGAGGAGGCAGATGTGCAGCTGCTGATCGGGCTCGGCGGCAACGAGGGCGACGTCCTGGGCGCATTCTCGCGCGCGCTCGCAGGCCTCCAATCCCACGTCGCGGTGCTCGCCCGCTCGAGCGTCTGGCGGAGCGCCCCCGAGGGACCGGCTCAGCCCGACTACCTCAACGCCGCCGCGCTGGTGGAGACCGAAGTGCACCCGGTGGCGATCCTGACGCTCTGCCAGCGCCTCGAGGCCGAGGAGGGCCGTGACCACGCCCGGGAGCGGCGCTGGGGGCCCCGCCCGCTCGACCTCGACCTGCTCATCGCGCCGGGGCTCGTGATCGAGAGCCCGGTGCTGGTGCTCCCCCACCCTCGCCTCGGGGTGCGTCGCTTCGCTCTGGCGCCTGCAGCCGAGCTGGCGCCCGACTGGCTCCATCCGCGCCTCCACCGCACCCTGGCGCAGCTCGCAGCGGTCCCCGAAATCGCTGCACAGCGGTGCGAGCGCATAGAAGGCTTGAAGGCTTGAAGGCCGTCCTAGCCGAGCCTATTCCTGAGGCTCACAATCTCCGTCATCCCGCGACCCGCACCCGGACGTCCACCGCCACGCAGCCTTTGCCGTCGTCCATTACGAGCAGCGGGTTGACGTCACACTCGACGATCTCCGGGTGCGAGGCCGCGAGCGCGGACAGGCGCACCAGCGCTTGGATCATCGCGGCCCGATCCCCCGCGGGACGGCCGCGGAATGCACCGAGCAGGCGGGCTCCCTTCAGCTCCGCGAGCATCGCCTCCGCGTCCTCGCCCGTGATCGGGGCGACGCGGAAGCTGACGTCCTTCCACACCTCCACCGCCACGCCACCCATTCCGACCATCACCAGCGAACCGACGGCGGGGTCGCGCGTGATCCCCATGATCACCTCGCGGCCGCCGCTGACCTGGCTCTGCACCAGGAAACCCTCGGCCTCGACGCTCGCCTCTGCGAGCCTCCGCCGCATCGCCTCGAACGCCGCGACCAGGGCCGACTCGTCGGCCAGGCCCACCGCAACCGCCCCCACCTCGCTCTTGTGGATGAGGCCCTCCCCGAACGCCTTGAGCACCACCGGGTAGCTGAGCGCCCGGCCGGCGTTCGCGAGCTCCCCGCGACCCTGCACGGCTCGCCACGGCGCCACCGAGATCCCCGCGCCCTCGAGCAGCGCGAACGCGTCCCGCGGCGGCAGGTAGCCGGGACCCCGGGTGGCGGCGCCCTCGATGACCGCGCCGCGGGTCGCTGCTAGCGCCGGCGCCGCGGCGGCCGGCCGTGAGGCCCGTTCGGCGTGCGCGGCCAGCCCCGCGAGCACCTCCACCGCCGCCTCAGGGTACCGGTACAGTGCGGGGAGTCCCGAGATGCCGTGCGCTTCCGGGAAGAAGCGCGAGTTGGTCATGAACACGGAGAGGACAGGCTTGTCACCGGGAAGCCTGGCAGAAGCAATGCCGCCGGCGATCTGCAGCGGCGTGACCATGATCGGGGTGACGGTTATGGTGAGCGCCGCGTCCACTCCCCGATCGGCCAGCGCCAGCTCGATCGCCTGCCGGAAGTTGTCCGGGGTCGCCGAGGGCAGCATGTCCACCGGGTTGCCCACTGCTGCCTCGGCGGGCAGGAAGCTGCGCAGCGCCTGCTCGGTGGCGGGCGAGAAGGAGGCCAGGGTGAGCCCGTGGTCCGCGAGAGCATCCGTGGCGGCGATCGCGGGCCCGCCGGCGTTGGTGACCACAGCCACCCGCCGCCCCTTCGGCAGCGGCGCCGAGGAGAAACCAAGCGCGAGGTTGAACATCTCCTCCAGGGTGCGGGCTCGCACCGCTCCGGCCTGGGTGAGCAGCGCGTCCACGGCGGTGTCGCCGGAGGCGAGGGCGCCGGTGTGCGAGGAGGCCGCGCGCTGACCCGCCGCGGTGCGTCCACCCTTGAACACCACGATCGGCTTGGAGCGTGAGATCCGGGAGGCCAGCTCGAGGAAGCGCCGCGGCCCGGGGAGCGACTCCAGGTACAGCATGATGACCCGCGTCCCGTCGTGGTGCTCCCAGACCTCGAGCAGCTCGTTCACGTCCACGTCCGCGCTGTTACCGAGCGAGACGAACTGCGAGAACCCGAGCCCCACCTCACGGGCCGCCTCCAGCACCGCCACGCCCAGCGCCCCCGAGTGCGAGGCGAAAGCCACGGTCCCGGGAAGCGCCGGCGCAGGGGTGAACGACACGTCCATGCGGACATCGCTGTCGGTGTTGATGAGGCCCATGCAGTTCGGGCCGATCATCCGGACTCCGGCACGGCGCACGCGCTCGAGGACGCGGCGCTCGACCTCCGCGCCCGCCTCGCCGGCCTCGCGAAAGCCGGCGGTGATCACGACCACGCCTTTGACGCCGACCTCCAGGCACTCGTCGATGGTCGCCAGCACCGCGTCCTTCGGCACCATCACCACGGCGAGGTCGACCGCGGTTGGGATCGCCCGCAGGTTTGGGTAACACTTGAACGGGCCTATCGTCTCGGCGCGTGGGTTCACCGGGTAGACCGCGCCGGCGTAGCCGGCAGCGAGGAGATTGCCCAGCAGCCTCCCGGAGAGCGACTCGGCGCGGGATGAAGCCCCGACCACCGCGAGGGAGCGCGGCCTCAGGATGGCTTCAAGCGAACCCGGCACGGGCACCTCCGCTGCCCCGGGATGCTAACACGCGCCCCCGCACGAAAAGCTCACAGCTCTCCACCACCCACCCGCCAGCTCACAGCCGACAGCTCCACCGCCCGCCCGAAAGAACTACCCGGCAGGCCCTGTTAGCTCTGAGCTCTGAGCTCTGAGCTGTGAGCTGTGAGCTGTGAGCTGTGCGCTGTCAGCTAACTGGGCGGGGGACCAGCACCCAGACGCGCTCGTCGGAGGCTCGTGCCGTCACCGGCAGGAAACCCGCCGGGTCGCCGTCCAGTTGGTAGGGGATGTCTTCGCTTCCCTCGAAGCGCACCTCGCGGGCGGCGCACCGCTGGACGCCTCGCATGCGCAGGTGCCGCCCGGAGGGGATCGAGAAGAAGAAGGGGACCACAGCCCTGCGGCCGTGCCGGGTCAGCGTCACCACCTCGAGCCCCGGGCGGAAGGGATCGGCACCCGGGGTCGCGGCGTAGGGGCCGCCGTAGGAGCGGGCGTTCCCCGCGATGCACCACGAGGCCCGGACGCTCTCGCCGTTGATGGCAACGGTGAACTGCGGCAGGTTCCCGCGGAGGAACTCCACCACCGCCTGGGCAGTGATCCCGGCCTTGCCCCCGCGCAGTTTGAGGAACGGCGACAGGTTGTTGAGGATGAGCGCATCCGGTCCCGTCGAGACCATGAGGAGGAAGATCTGTCCGGCGTCGGTGCGCCCCACCGCCATCGACCGCCTCTCGCCCTCGAGCTGGAGGACCAGTGCCGTCTCGGGGTCGCGGGGGATTCCCAGCTCGTAGGCCAGCACGGAGGTGGTGCCGCCGGGCAGTGCCAGCAAAGCAGTCTCGGTGCCCACGAGGGCGCGGGCCGCCTCGTTGTACGTCCCGTCCCCGCCCCACACCCCCACTGTTGGGAAGCGGTCCCGCGCGGCGCGCGCGGCGAGCTCGGTGGCGTGGCCGGGTTCGCGCGTCGGCCACCACTCGACCCGCATGCCGCGCTGGGCGGCTAGCCGCTCGAGCTGCTCGCGCGGCAGCCGAGCACGCCCTCCCCGCGCCACCGGGTTCACGATCACCGGGAGGGTGGTCACGACCCCTCCGGCGAGAAGAGCTCCTTCTGGTCGCCGTTGACGGCAGGGTAGCCCAGGTGGCGGCGGGCCCGCGCCGTCACCACCCGCCCCCGGGGCGTGCGCTGAAGGAAGCCGAGCTGCAGCAGGTACGGCTCGTAGATGTCCTCGAGGGTGCCCTCGTCCTCGCCCAGGGAAGCGGCGAGCGCCTTCAGCCCCACCGGCCCGCCGCGGTAGTGCTCGATGGCGGTCACGAGCAGCCGGCGGTCCAACTCGTCCAGGCCGTAGCTGTCCACCTCGAGCCGCTCCAGCCCGTAGCGGGCGGTCGCGAGCGAGACGGCCGTCTCCTCACGAGCGTGCGCGAAGTCGCGCACGCGCCTCAGCAGACGGTTCGCAACCCGCGGCGTCCCCCGCGCTCGCTGGGCGATCTCGGTCGCCGCCTCGTCCGCGACGTGAATGCCAAGTAGTCCGGCGGAGCGCCGCACGATGGCGGTGAGCGCGTCGGCGTCATAGAAGTTTAGCCGGTGCACGATGCCGAAACGGTCCCGCAGCGGCGGTGCCAGCAGCCCGGCACGTGTGGTCGCGCCCACCAGGGTGAACGGCGGCAGCGGCAGGCGCATGATGCGCGCGGCCGGCCCCTGCCCGACCACCAGGTCGAGGGTGAACTCCTCCATGGCCGGGTAGAGGATCTCGGCCACGGTGGGAGCGAGGCGGTGGATCTCGTCCACGAAAAGCACGCCGTGGGGCTCGAGGTTGGTGAGGATCGCGGCGAGGTCGCCGGCACGTTCGAGCACCGGCCCGGAGGTGACCTGGAGGCTCACCCCCATCTCGGCCGCGATGATGTACGCGAGCGTGGTCTTGCCGAGGCCGGGCGGTCCGAACAACAGCACGTGGTCGAGCGACTCGGAGCGGGCGCGCGCCGCGGTGATGAACACGCCCAGGTTGGCGGTGATCTTCTCCTGGCCGATGTACTCGGCGAGGGAGCGCGGGCGCAGGCTCTCCTCGAAGCGGGCCTCGGCCGGGTCGCGGGTCGGCGTCAGGACGTGCTCTTGCACGGGTCTATCTTACGCTTCAGATCTATCACCAGGGCTTGAGGCTCGAGGAGCGCCAGGCAGGGCCGAGCGCAAGCTGCAGCTTCTCCTCAAGCATCGCGCCGTGGGCTGGCGCGGGCGGCAACCCTACCGGACCAGGGCCTGCAGTGCCCGACGAAGGAGTTCCGACAGCTCCAGCTTCGGCTCGGCGCGCAGCAAATCGCCCACGGCCTCGTCGGCTGCCCGGACCGGGTACCCGAGGTTGACGAGGGCGGACAC
>JALHTD010000132.1 GCA_022865555.1 Thermoanaerobaculaceae bacterium
ACCGTGGGCGCGGAGCCTATCACGAAGGTAGAATCTGTGCAAACCCCTCATCAGATTGAAGACCGAGGTTTTGCATCCGTTTCGCGGGCAGCCTGCAATTGCTCCAGCGTGCGGTTTGCGTCGGGGGCCAAACCCGCTATACTTTGCCCGGCGCAGGGCGCGCTGATAGCTCAATTGGATAGAGCATCTGACTACGGATCAGAAGGTTGGGGGTTCGAGTCCCTCTCGGCGCGCCAGTCTAACTCCCTCTCCTGAGAGCGTTTTTTGGTTCAAGTCGTGAGTCCAATGACTTGCGAATATTCGGCGGGGCTACCTCTGGGCTACGTTGGCGACGGATTTGACCCGCCGTATGTGGCATCAGGCCCTGAGGCCCACCCGCCGTCGCCCCCCACTGACTACGTCCGATATGGATCTCACCGCCGCGATATTCGGGCACCGTTTTCGGACTCCGGGGTGAACCTGCACCGACGGTGGTCGGTGACAGAGGTCTGCGAGCGCGGCTTGAGGCCTACGAGCAAGCGTTCGCGGACGGGCAGCGGCTGAAAAGCCGGCATGCTCGGTTGTCCAGACCGCGCCGGACGGCCCTCACTTCGCGGCAGGCGGTGCTGGAGGCGGCGCGAGCGTGACCTGCAGCCACAGGCTGAACGGGCTCGGCATGTCGGGAACGTCCTGAGCCATCCCTTGGTTCTCGTTCGTGTCGGGACGGCCAGCGTGATCTTTCCAGCGTTTGCCTTCCGACACCTTGGGCGCTTCCGTCACCATCCGGAGCGCGATTGCCGTGCCGGGTACGGCTCCGACAGCCAGAGGGTGAACGGCGGAGGACTTCAGAGGGAGCCTCAGCTGCAGGACCATGACCCCTGAGTCGTCGCCGAGCGCGGCCACGACCGGCTCGTCGTCTGCGAGCTCAACGCGCCGACGGTTCTCGATGGTTGGGCCGATGAGCTCAAACTCGGGGGGAGGCTGAACGACGCTGGGTGCGCTCGTCTCCTCGGCCGGAGTCGGGGTCGGCTTCCCCCCCTCGCGTTGCTCGCTGAGCGGATACCGGACTCCGAATCCCTTACTCGTGCTGGCCTTGCCGGTGCCGTTCGTCCACACCGTCAGGCCGGTCGCTGCGAGCTGTTTCTTGAGCTTGAGGTTCGAGGTCTTGAGACACAGGTACAGGAAGTCGGCGTCGTTCTGCACCCCGATCACCATGGGGAGGTCGCCGAGCGGCCTGAGCAGCACCGCCCAGGTGTCGGCGGTCCCGTCCACCTTCGCAGGGACGGGCGCCCAGGTGCTCGCGACCTGAATGTCCCTGCCCTCTACGAAGGCAGGCAGAAGCAGCAAGCCAGCTGCCACTGCGAGATTCCGTGCCGTTCTCATCGTTGCACCTCGTTTCTGACCTGAGCCTGCCGGAGCCGAAAGCGGTTGACCTGATGACGTCTTCGCTTGCATGCCGTTTACAGGTGACTTGCTCCGATCTCTTGTACCACCATTTAGGGTAGTCCTGGCAGCTCTAAGCCGACCCTGGGAAACCAGATCGCTGAGAAATAGGTACCAAATAGGTAAATAGAATAGAATAATAGGTAATAGGTACCAGTAATAGGTACCAGGTATCCCGTTCAGTCCATTCTGTGGTAGCCTTGCCTTCGATTGCGGATTGCAGGGAGGAGCGACGTGCCACGCAAGCCGAGGATCTTCGTCGCCGGCGGCACCTATCACGTGTACTGCCGAGTCGCGCGGGGTGAGCGGCCGTTCGTCGATGAGGCCGTCGCGGGAGGCTTCGTGGCCACGCTCGACACCGTCAAGGGTGAGCACGGACTGACGATCCTTGCATGGTGTCTGATGCCGAACCACTACCATCTTGTCGTGCGCGCGGGGGAGCTGCCGTTGTGGCGCAGCATGCGGCTGGTGCAGGGGCGGTTTGCGAAGGCCTTCAACCGCCGCCGGCGGGTATTCGGCCCGGTCTGGCAAGGGCGGTACAAGGCACGGCTGGTTGACGATCCGGCCTCCCTCATGCAGGCCATCGCCTACGTGCACCTCAACCCGGTGGCGAGCGGGATCGTCAAGGATCCAGGCTCGTATCGATGGAGCGGACATCGGCAGATCCTCGGCCGGGTGCGGGCCGGGTTGGTGGACGTGGATGAGGCGCTGGTGGCGTTCGGCTCCTCACGCCGAGAAGCTCTTCGCACCTACCGAGGCGTGCTCGGGCGGGGTAAGGACGAGGGGTGGATGAAGGAGGGGCCGGGGCGGCTGCCGTGGTGGCGACCTGCGAGCGGCCAGGACGACGAGCTGCACCTGGATCCGAGCCGGCCGCGCCTGGACTGGCAGGGCGGCCTCCAGCGT
>JALHTD010000133.1 GCA_022865555.1 Thermoanaerobaculaceae bacterium
AGAAGGCCTCCGGGCTGAAGAAGGCCGCGGGGAGGTGAGCCATGAAAGCTCCCGAGCTCTACTTCGTTGATGGCGCCGTTCCCGAGTCGCCGGCCCCGACCGACACGCCGGAGCCCTGGACCGAGACCCGCGTGGTCGGGAAGAGCGTCCCGCGAGTGGATGCCTACGAACGGGTGAGCGGCACCGCCGTGTACCCCTCCGACGTGGTCCTCCCAGACATGCTGTACGCGGCCGTGCTGAGGTGCCCTCACGCCAGCGCCCGCGTCAAGAAGGTCGACGGCGCCGCCGCCGAGCGCATGCCGGGCGTGCGGGCCGTGATCACCGGCGCGAGCAAGGCCGCCGACGTGAACTGGTACTACGGCCGGATCGTGTTCACGAAGCTCTTCGACCCGACCTGCCGGTTCGAGGGCGAGGCGGTGGCCGCCGTCGCCGCCGAGACGCCCCAGCAGGCGTGGGACGCCGTGCGAGCCATCACGGTTGAGTACGAGGTGCTCCCGTTCGTGGTGGACGAGCGCAAGGCGATGGGGTCCGGGGCGCCTGCCGTCCACGAAGGCGGCAACCGGGTCGGCGAGCCCGAGAAGTACCAGCGTGGCGATGTCGTGAAGGGGTTCGCCGAGGCCGACAAGATCCTGGAGGTGAGCTACCGCACGGCCGCCGAGATCCACACCCCGATGGAGCTGCACGGGTGGGTGGCCAGGTGGGACGGGCAGCGACTCACCCTGTGGGAGTCGACCCAAGGGGTGTACCCGGTGCAGCAGCGGGTCGCGACGGTGCTCGAGATGCCGCTCGCGAACGTGCGCGTGATCGGCAGCTACATGGGCGGGGGGTTCGGCTCCAAGCTGCAGGCCGACAAGTACAACATCATCGCCGCCGTGCTCGCCAAGCTCACGGCGCGGCCCGTCAAGCTCTTCCTCACGCGCGAGGAGACTTTTCTATGCGTCGGCAACCGCCCCCCGTCGAACATGCGCCTCAAGGCAGGCGTGAAGAAGGACGGGACGCTCACGGCGCTCGAGCTCACGGTCGTCGGCACCGGCGGCGCCTACCCGGCCGGCGGCACGTCGCTGGTGGACTGGCTCGTCCGCGACCTCTACACCTGCCCCAACGTGCGCACGGAGATTACCGACGTCTACATCAACGGTGGACCGTCGCGGCCCATGCGCGCGCCTGGCCACCCGCAGGGGGCCTGGGCCCTCGAGCAGATGATGGATGCCCTGGCGGAGGCGCTCGGGATGGACCCGGTGGAGTTCCGGCTCAAGAACATCCCGACCGTCAGCCAGGCACGGGAGGGCCAGCCACCCTACACGACCACAGGCCTGCGGCAGTGCCTGATGGAGGGTGCCAAGGCCTTCGGTTGGCAGGAGGCACGGCGCCGGCCCAAGCGGGAAGGGCCGGTCAAACGCGGTGTCGGGATCGCCTCTGCGCTCTGGGTGGCCGGAGGCGGCGGGCCACCGTCCACCGTCATCGTAAAGCTCTTCCCGGACGGCAGCGCCAACCTCCACATGGGGGCCTCCGACATCGGCACCGGCACGAAGACCGTGATGGCGATGGTCGTGTCCGAGGAGCTGGGCGTCCCGCTCGAGCGGATACAGATCGAGAACGCGGACACCGGCACCACCGAGTACGCCACGGCATCCGGGGGCAGCAAGACGGTCCCGACCGAGTCCCCGGCAGTGCGCGCGGCGGCGCTCGCCGTCAGGCACCAGCTCTTCGAGCTCGCGGCCGAGGAGCTGAAGGTCCCCGCGTCCGAGCTGCGCATCGAGGGTGATGCAGTGGTCTCCACAAAGGATTCCAAGGTGACCAAGAAGATCTCGGAGCTGCAGGCGCTGCGCCGGCGCGGTCTGCTCATCGGCGTCGGCACCCGTGGCCCGAACCCCGAGGGCAAGGTGGTCAACCCGTTCGTCGCGCAGTTCTGCGAGGTCGAGGTAGACACCCGCACGGGTCAGGTCCGCGTTCTGCGGTTCCTGTCGGCAAACGACAGCGGGCGCGTGATGAACAGGCTCACCTACGAGAACCAGGTGATCGGCGGGGTGACGATGGGCATCGGCCTCGCCCTGACCGAGCAGCGGGTGTTCGACAGGCAAACCGGCAAGGTCGTCAACCGCAACTGGCACGACTACAAGATCCCGACGGCGATGGACGTCCCCGCAGAGATCGTCTCGCTGCCGATCGATGTCCCGGACCCAGAGGCCAACACCACCGGCGCCAAGGGGCTCGGCGAGCCGGTGACGATACCGACCGCGGCCGCGGTCGCCAACGCCGTCTACGACGCGGTCGGCGTCCGCGTCACGGATTCCCCGATCAGCCCGATGAGGCTCGTCGCGCTGCTTGCCGCGCGCGGGACGAGGGGGTGAGCGATGCTACCCAACTTCGGCTACGTCCGCCCCAAGAACCTCTCCGATGCGCTGCGCCAGCTCGCCGGGCCGGGCGCCCGCGTGCAGGCCGGCGGCACGGACCTGCTTGGGTGCCTGCGCGATGGCGTGTTTGCCGCAGACACGGTGGTCAGCCTGTCCGG
>JALHTD010000134.1 GCA_022865555.1 Thermoanaerobaculaceae bacterium
AGCTCCACGCCCCACTGGTCGAAGCAGTCAATGTTCCAGACCGCGCCCTGGGTGAAGACCGAGTGCTCGTAGAGCGCGATGAGCGCGCCGAGAGCCTCCGGGGTGAGGCGCCGGGCGAGGATCACGTTGGACGGCCGGTTCCCCTCGAAGACCCGGTGCGGCACGAGCCAGGCCGGCGTGCCTTCGGCCTCCACCTGCTCGGGCGTTTTTCCGAACGCCAGCGCCTCGGCCTGCGCGAAGACGTTGGCCAGGAGCACGTCGTGGTGCCGGCCAAGGGGGTTGAGCGGCTCCACGAACGCGATGAAGTCGCACGGGATGAGCTTCGTCCCCTGGTGGATCAGCTGGTAGAAGGAGTGTTGGCCGTTGGTTCCAGGCTCGCCCCAGTAGATGGGGCTGGTGTCGTAGTCAACTGCGGTCCCGTCGAGCGTGACGCGCTTGCCGTTGCTCTCCATCGCCAACTGCTGCAGGTAGGCAGGGAAGCGCTTCAGGTACTGCTCGTAGGGCAGCACGGCGACGGTCTGGGCGCCGAAGAAGTCGGTGTACCAGACGGCCAGCAGGCCCATAAGGACGGGGAGGTTCTTCTCGAACGGGGCGGTCCGGAAGTGCTCATCCATCCGGTGGAAGCCGTCGAGCACCGCGCGAAAGTTGGCCGGGCCGATCGCGAGCATCGTGGAGAGACCGATCGCCGAGTCCACCGAGTAGCGCCCGCCGACCCAGTCCCAGAAGGGGAACATGTTGGCCGTGTCGATGCCGAACTTCGACACCTCCCCGGCGTTGGTCGAGACGGCGACGAAGTGCCTGGCGACAGACTTCTCGTCGCCCCCGAGGCCCGCGAGCGACCAGTTCCTGGCCGAGCGGGCGTTCGTCATCGTCTCCAGCGTGGTGAACGTCTTCGAGGAGACGATGAAGAGGGTCTCCGCCGGGTCGAGGTCCAGGACGGCTTCCGCGAAATCGGTGCCGTCGACGTTGGAGACGAAGCGAAACGTCATGGCGCGGTCGCTGTAGTGCTTGAGCGCCTCGTACGCCATCACCGGCCCGAGGTCGGAGCCCCCGATGCCGATGTTGACGACGTTGCGAATGCGCTTGCCGGTGTGGCCCTTCCACGCGCCGCTCCGGACGCGGTCGGAGAACTCGGCCATCCTGTCCAGCACGGCGTGGACCTGCGGCACCACGTTCTCTCCGTCCACGACGATGGATGCCCCCCTGGGGGCGCGCAGCGCCACGTGCAGGACGGCCCGCTTCTCGGTGATGTTGATCTTCTCGCCGCGGAACATGGCGTCGATCCGCGCCCGCAGGTCGGATTCCTCGGCCAACTGGAGCAGCAGCTTGATGGTCTCGTCGTTGATGCGGTTCTTCGAGTAGTCCAGGAAGAGGCCGACCGCCTCGGCCGTCATGCGCTCGCCGCGCTTCGGCTCCTCGGCGAACAGGTCTCGAAGGTGCAACTCCTTCACCTTCTCGTGATGGGCCGTGAGCGCCTTCCATGCCCGCCGCTCGGTGAGTGGTTCGATCCTCGTCGTCATGGTCGCAATCCTCGGTCCAGCGACGCGGCCCTTTCCTTCTCGGGCAGCGAGGGTGTGGGCGCCCTCATGTCCGGTGCAGAGCCGCGCCCCTCGTAGCGCGTCGTTGCGTCCAAGTCTACCGGAGCCGGCCCGGGCGTGCGCCGGGAGGTCTCCCGGCCGGTCTGGCACTTGAGACGACGTGCGGACGCCCGCTGGGCAGTGCGTTCGGCGGATCTCGCTGCTGAGAGGGAGGAGCACGCGTTTTCGTGTTGGTTCGTTGCAGTGGTCTCGAGCCGCGACGAGCCGGACAGAGGCCCCACGACGCTCACCGACGCTGCCCGGGCCCATGTCCAGGATCTCGCTGTGTCGTCTCAGTTTCCTCCCTCGTGCTTGGCGGGCGTGCGTGCCCAGGACCGGGGAGCGGCGCGCCTGCTAAGATGCGCGAACCGACCGGCCCGTGCCGGCAGAAAGAGTGAGGAGACGAGAATGAGGAAGCTCAACGCAGTGATCCTGGTGGCATTTCTGGCGGTTGCTGTAACGGGGACGCTCGCCGCCCAGACGCAGGCGGACCTCGACGCGCAGAGGGCCCAGATCCAGTCGGACCGCAACGCGATCGTCGCGACCGAACTGCCGCTCACGACCGAACAGACCACCACATTCTGGCCGCTGTACAAGCAGTACCGGGCGGATATGCAGAAAGTCGGGGACCGGATGGTAAAGCTGATCACCGACTACGCCAACAGCTACAACACGACCCTCACCGACGAGCAGGCCGCGGCGCTCCTGAAGGAGTTCCTCGAGATTCAGAAGGAGACACTTAAGGTCAAGGAGCAGTATGCGCCGCGTTTCGGCGCGATCCTTCCGGCGAAGAGCGTCCTGCGCTTCTACCAGATCGAGAACAAGCTCGACGCCTTCCTGATGAAGAACGTCGTGGCGCAGATCCCGCTGGCCAAGTAGCGCGGCGCGCAGCGCAAGGTTCAGACGTTTTCGAATTCGATCGTTGGGGCGCCCCGTCGGGGACGCCCCTTCACTTCTATGGGGCCACAACTGCGTGCGTGCCTCACTGGTTGCGGCACGCCCTCGTCAAAAGCGGATGCCCAGGCCGAGGTAGGGCCCACCCATCGCCACGTCGTAGAGGAAACCCTTCGTCTCGTAGTCGATGCTGAGGTACCGGTAACCAAGCATCCCGGAGACGGTCTTGGAGAAGTTGTAGCTCACGCCGGCCAGCGCCTGCCAGGAGAGGTTGGACCCGCCCGCTCCGACGTCCGCGTACCCCGCAACGAACCAGCGTTCCGAGAGCTGGGCCCGCACGCGCGCACCCACGTACCCGTCCACCCAGCTCTTGCTGCCGCTTGCGCTGACGGCGTCATTCGGGCCCGTCAACTTAAGACCGTCACTGAGGAAGTAGCCGCGGGCCCCGAGGATGAGGTCAACGGGTACCTTGCCCTCGCTCACGCGGTACGCCCCGGCGAACTCGTAGATCTGCTGCGTCATGTCGAACTTCACCTCGACCCCGTCGTTCTCCAACGACGTGGTCTTCCCGAGGTTGACGTACATCCCGTCGAAGACAAAACCCCAGCGGTCCTTGTGGCCCTCGAACTCGACCATTCCGGCCATCTGCAGGTCCAGGAGCATGTCGGAGAGGGTCACTTCTACGGGAACGCCCGACTTGAGATCCAGCCCGATCCTGCCGGAGATCCCCGCGGCCCATAGGTAGGGCGTCACCTGGAACTGCCAGGTGCCAGGCGGTGGAGGATTCGATTGGGCAACTGCCGGCGCCACCGGGAGCAGCACGAGCGCGACCGCGACGGACAGCGCAGCGACGGCAGATGACGTGCTCGCTATTCTCATGTTCTTCCCCCTTTTTCTCCCTTCTCGGTGGAGCCGTTTTATCTCCACCTTTGTGCGCCGGGCGAGCGCGGCCCAGGGCGCTGCGCCGACCACGCATTCAGGGCTTCGCTGCCGGAGCCCCGGAGGCCGACGCCGGTGGGAAGACCTTTCCCCATTCCTCGCGGGTGAGGGTGTCCTTCAACTGGAACCGCAGCGCCAGTAGCTTCTCTTCGGTTGCGGTTTCCTGCGGTTCGTAGCCGCCATAGGCGGCCTTGAACTCCTGCGTCGTCGCATCGCGACGCGCCGCGAGCTTGTCCACGGCCTTCTCGAACTCTTTCAGGTTCTTCCCGTCCTGCTTGGCCACTTCCTCCATCTGCTTGAGGATGGCAAGCGCGTGCTCACGCTGAATGCCGTCGGGCACAACCTTCTTTACCTGCTCCGTGGTGACCTTCAGGGACGGCATGAAAGGCAGTTTGGACCCACCGAACAGTAGAAACAGTGCCGCGAAGGTTGCTATCAACATTGAGGGCCCCTTTCCAAACTCAGTCGGTGGTGATGCCTAGTTTGCGGATGTCGGCACGAAGGTCGTTCAGCTTCTTCCACTCCTCGTCCGTGAGGAGGCCGGCCATGCGGTCGCGGATCTCGACGGACTGCTTCAGGAGAGCGTTGTGACTGGTCCTGTGAGTGGAGGAAATCTCACTGAACTGTTGCGATGTGGCGTCGTAGTTGGCGTTGAGGGCATCAAGTCGCGCTCGGTACGCCGAATCCTCCCGCTCCATCTGCCGCAAAAGATCGAGGACTTGCTGCGCGAGAGCCTCGACCTGCGCTGCCGTGTTGGGGTCCTTGACGACCGCGCGGACCTCCTCGTTGACCTTGCCTTGCAGCACGGTGACCGGATCCTCCGCCTTCTTGGATGACCTGCAGCCCCCCGCCACCGCCAGCAGCACGAGCAACCCTGCGGTGGCCGGACGAACGAAACGACGTGTCATGGTCTCTCCTTTCCCTTGCGACCCGTGTCCATCAACCGAGATGGCCCGAGATCTTGCTGGCTCTCATCGTAACGTCGCCAACTAGCCGCTGCGTTCGTTGCATCCCCACAGACAACGGCTGATTCTTACCTTGTTGACGGGTAAAGTCTACTGGACTTAGGGCCAATATTGGCAATGCTTTGAACCGGCTCGGGATGGTGGCGGTTCTTCCGCGTCGGTTCGAGCGTCGCCCGGGCACCGCGAGCCACGTTTTCTCGAGAGGTGACCGGAGGTGTCGCCTTCGGTAGACTTCCGCTTGCAACACAAGACGTCCTCGGCGAGCTCTCGGCGGAGGTGGCTCATGAGTGGGACGGCTCTTCGCACCGCGGCAGCGGTTGCAGCGATCGCCATCGGGTTGCTGGTTTCTTCCACGGGCTCGGCTGCGGCCCAGACGGCGACCGATGCCGGTCAGGAAGCACGGCGCCCGAAGCTCGGCCTCGTGCTGAGCGGCGGCGGCGCCCGCGGCGCCGCCGAGATCGGCGCGCTCAAGGTGCTCGAGGAGCTGCACATCGTCCCCGATCTGATCGTGGGAACGAGCATCGGCTCGATCGTCGGAGGCCTCTACGCGACGGGGTGGTCCCCGGAGGAGATCGAGGAGCTGCTCAAGACGATGGACTGGAACAAGGTGTTCTCGGACAGGGTGGACCGCCGCGAGAGGACATTCCGGCGCAAGCAGGACGACCTGGTAGTTTTGATCCAGGGCAAGGTGAACTTCGACGGGCTCAAACCGTACCTGCCCCCCGGGATTCTCGGCGGACAGAGCATGGAACTGTTCATGAAGTCGCTCGAGATCCGCTCCACCGGCGAGACCGACTTCAACGCCTTCCCGATTCCATACCGTGCCGTGGCAACGAATCTGAACACCGGCGAACCGTTGGTGTTCGCCCGCGGAAGCCTGGCCACGGCGATGCGCGCGAGCATGGCCATCCCGGGCCTGTTCGCCCCGGTCGAGTACGGCGATGTGAGGCTCTCGGATGGCGGCGCGGTGGCCAACCTGCCCGTCGGGATCGCCCGTGCGCAGGGGGCGGAGGCCGTGATCGCGGTCGACATCTCGAGCCCGCTCGACCCGTTTCCCCAGAAGAGCGCCAGCTTCCTCGACTCGATCAGCCGCATGAACAGCCTGCTGACCGTGAGCAACCGCGCCGAGGACGTCGGCCGGCTCAAGCCGGGTGACGTCTTCATCCAACCCGATCTCACGGGCCTCTCCTTTCTCGCCTTCGACAAGGCGGCCGAGGCCGTGGCCAAGGGATACGAGGCGGCCCGCGCCAAGATCTCCGAGCTGAAGCGCTTCTCGGCCAGCGACGAAGAGTGGGCCGCCTTCCGGGCGCGCCACCACCGCCGCTCGGCCAGCGACCTCGTCGTCAGCACGGTGAGGGTCGAAAACACGAGCGGCCTGGACGACCGACTCGTCCGCCAGGCGATCAACGTACCGGTCGGCCAGCCGCTCGATCTGCCCGCGCTCGAGAATCAGCTCCTGCGGCTCAACGCGATGAACGTGTTCGGCCTCATCCGTGACGGCCTCGACCGCACGAACGGCCGGAGCGAGCTGGTGGTCACGACGCCCGCGAAGGAGCGCGGCCTGGGCACCCTGCAGGCGGGCATCAGCCTGGCCGCCGACTTTCGGGGCGAGACCAACTACACCGTAACGCTGGTGCACCGGCTGCTCGCGATGAACCGCCTCAACGGCGAGTGGGAAAACATAGTCCAGTTCGGTAGCGTCGCTGTCCTTGCCAGCCAGTTCTACCAGCCGCTCGACACCGGCCAGCGCTGGTTCGTCGCGCCGCTGGTCGAGGCGCGGCGGGAGCTCCAAGGGGTCTGGGTCGACGGAAACCGGGTTTCCCTGTACAGCTTGCAGCGGGAGCAGGCTCGGCTCGGGTTCGGCCGCGTCCTTGGCAACTGGGGACAAGTGCGAGTGGGCGCGTACACCGCGAGCAACCGGGCGGCCCTAGAGATCGGGACGCCAGTCCTTTCGGACGGCGGCGAGCACACCGGCGGTGTGGAGGGGGCGTTCCGTATCGACACGCTCAACAGCACGGTCTTCCCGACCGAGGGCACCCTCCTGACCGCGTCGTACGACGTGAGTCTGGACTCGTTGGGCGCCGACACCAGCTATCACACGGCTTTCGTTTCGGCGGCACATGCGTGGACTAAGGGCAAGAACACCGTCGAGGCGCTGCTCCAGGCCGGCAGCAACTTCGACTCCCAGACGACAGCGTTCAACCTCTTTCGCCTCGGCGGTTTGGGCCGTCTTTCGGGGTACGCGGAAAACCAGCTCATCGGGCCGAGAATGGGGCTCGCGCGCCTCATGTACTACCGGCAACTCGTGCGGCTCAACGTGTCGAGCCTCCGCATCCGCGCATTCGCCGGGGCGTCGCTGGAAACGGGCAACGTGTATGCGAAGGAACAGCCGGTGTCCTGGAGCACGGTGCGCTGGAGCGGCGGCCCCTTTGTGGGGGCCCTGACCCCGATCGGACCCGTGGTCCTGGGCTTCGGTTTCGCCGAGGGCGGCCTCACGCGCGTGCACCTCGTCATCGGGGAGAGGTTCTAGATGCATTGCGCCAAAACTCCTGTACAGAACAGGGGCGAGCGGCGCGGTGGGAGTCAGAACAGGTTCTTGTAGAGCCCATAGAACCACTCCTTGTTCTTTTCACCCTGGCCGCGTTGTTTCCACTGCTCGAGCAGGATGGGCTCGCTCCGGGCGATGTCCGCCTCGATGACGGCCCTGACCCGGCTGGCGAAGGCCGCGTCGTAGATCGCAACGTTCGCCTCGGCGTTGGCTTTCATCGAGCGGGAGGTGAAGTTCATCGAGCCTATCGAACTCCACACCCGGTCCACCACCATGACCTTGCTGTGGAGCATCGTGGGCTGGAATTCATAGATCTTGATGCCGGCTTCCAGCATCTCCTCGTATTGGCCGCGTGCGGCGTAGCGCACCGCCTTGATGTCAATGAACTTCCCCGGGACGACGATGCGCACGTCGACGCCGCGCCGGGCGGCGGCGCACAGCGAAACCCTAAAGTCCTTATCCGGCAGGAAGTATGCGTTTTCGATCCAGATCTCATCCCGTGCGGCCTGCATCGGCATGTAGTAGTGGAGCTTGGCCACCGAGAGCTGGCTGGTGCGGGAACTGGCGACCGCCTGCGCCTTCAGGCCACCCACCTCCTGCGCCACCGGGAACTGTCCGGGGCCGTCGAGCACCTCACCGGTCGTGTAGAGCCAGTCCTCGAGGAAGACCCGCTGCAACGCCAGCACCGCCGGGCCT
>JALHTD010000135.1 GCA_022865555.1 Thermoanaerobaculaceae bacterium
AGGGGCCACACGTCCCGCCGTAGGCGGGATCGCTCGCGGAGGCGTTGCGAGTCCCGCCAACGACGGGACGAGCATGCACTGTCACCCTCGGGCCAGGAAGAAGCCGTGCACCCGCAGTGCTACCGAAGCTGCAGGATCTCGACGAGGGCGCGGGCGTTGTTGTACCGCTCGTCGCGGGCTGCGTACACCAGCGTAACGGTCTGTCGGGCGGAGAGTTCCTTCAGGCGCGCGGCGGCCTCCCCGCTGTTGAGCTCGAGCCGGTAGCGCTCCACGAACTGCCGGTAGCGCGGCGGGGCGTGGCCGAACCAGCGCCTCAACTTGTCGGGGGGGGCCAGCTCGCGAGCCCACCAGTCGATCCGGGCCTCCTCCTTGGAGACCCCACGCGGCCACAACCGGTCCACCAGAACCCTCATCCCATCCTCGGGGGCGGGGGGCTCGTACACACGTTTGGTCCGGATCATGGCGAAACCTCCCCGTCGCAGGTCGTATGCATCGACTTCTTCCTTCCCTCGCTAACACCACCCGCTTGCAGGGTGTTCCCGCCGCTGCCGGGGGGCCAAACCGGGTACACTTGCGGCCCGGCAGCCGTCACGGGCCGCGCAACGGCATGGAGAACGAGACGACCTCAAAGGGCCAACACCAGGGCAACCCGAACCGCAGCCGGGATCACTTTCGCTGGGACGACCGTCACCACCAGCCGCACACCGACCTCTCGAAGTGGCAGAAGTTCTGGGCCTCCCGCTCCGACGCTGCGCAGTTCCTGCGGCTGCTGGGGCGTAACGTGCGCCAGGTTCGGCCGGTCGTGAGGTGCTACCGGACCCTCCTGGACGAGGCGCCGGCGCCCCACGCCGTCGCCAGCGACGAGTTCGGGGTGGCGATCTCCCCGACCCGCCCCACCTGGGACCGTTACCTGGAGCGGGTTCGCGACCTGGGCGTGGGCGCCCTCCTGATCCGTATTCCGTCCTGGGCCCCCGATCCCGTGTTCGAGCTGCGCGACCAGTTCGAGCGACTGCACGGCGAGGGTGTGAGCTTCACCTTCACGCTGTTGCAGGACCGCTCGGTGGTCAAAGACCCCGGCCGCTGGCAGGAATTCGTGCGCGCGAGTGCCGGCCACTTTGCGAGGCTGTCTCCCACCTTCCAGGTCGGGCACGCGGTCAACCGCAAGAAGTGGGGGATCTGGCACCCGGACGAGTACGTTCGGCTGCTCGAAGCCACGGTCGAGGTCCGGCAGGAGTTTCCCGCCTGCCGCTGGATCGGGCCGCCGGTGATCGACTTCGAGTACTACTTCACCACCAACTACCTGGTCGGCCGGCGGCACTTCGACTTCGACGGGGTCGCCGCCCTGCTGTACGTGGACCGCCGCGGCTCCCCCGACGCGGTCCAGTACAGGCACTTCGACCTTCGCCGCAAGATCCTCCTGCTGCGCGCCGTGGTGCAGGCCTCCCCGCACGCCGACGTGCCGATCCACCTCACCGAGTTCAACTGGCCGCTCAAGGGGTCCGGCAAACACTCCCCTGCCGGAGCCCACGTGCAGACGGACGAGGCGGGCCAGGCCCGCTACCTGGTGCTGTACTACCTGACCGCCGCGGCGACCGGGCAGGTCGCCAGCGTTTTCTGGTGGCAGCTCGTCGCGCGCGGGTACGGCCTGATCGACGAGGACGAGGCGTGGACGGCGAGACCCGCGTACCGAGCGTTCAGGACGCTGCTGGCCCGAACCCGGGGGTGCGAGGTGCGCGCGCTGCCCGAGCGCCTGCGCCCCCTGCGCGGCTTCCTGCTGAGCCGCGCCGACGAGTGCACGGCTCTGGTCTATACCACCGGCGCACCGCACCGTTTTGACCCTGCGCTGCCGGTGCTCGAGGCCACCGACCTGTTCGGGAGCCCGCTCCCGACCAGCAACCCGGTCGCCGGCCCGGACCCCCGCTACCTCTCCTTCGGAAACGGCGACGCAGCCGAGATCCTCGCGATCCTCGCCCGGGCGCCGAGTCGCTGATTGCGACAGGGATGCTCGCCGCCAGGCGCGGCTCCCGGCTCGGCTAGAATCGGGACCGCATGACGCCCAGCCAACCAGAGCCGGAGAGTGCGGCCCCGATCGTCGCCCGCGGGAGACAGGGCCTGCTCGGACAGCTGTTCTCGCGGCTGCCGGTGCTCTTCGCGGTTGGCCTGGCGATCTCGCTGCTCATGGTGGCGCGAAGCCAGGTCTCGGGCGACCAGCTCAACATGCTGGCCAGGGGTTGGCTGTTCACCCACGGGGAGTGGGTCCAGTTCGGTCTGACCACCTCGGCCAACGGGAAGGCCCCGGGGGGTCTCGGCAGCGTGCTCTCCGGGGCGGCGCTTCTCGTCTGGCGCGACTACCGGGCGCCGGCGCTGCTCATCCTGCTCTCCCACGTGCTTGCGTACCTGCTGCTCGACGGTACCCTGCGTCGCGCGCTCGGTGGACGCGAGCGCCTCCTCTTCTGCGTCTTCTACTGGCTCAACCCCTGGCGCCTGTACTACTCGGCGTTCATGTGGCCCGCGAACTGGCTCTTCCTCTTTGGCGCCGTGCACGTGTGGACGGCGTACCGGCAGCGGCGCGAGCCGAGCTTCTGGGCGTCGTTGCTGCACGTGCTGGCCCTGGGCGCGTTCCTCCAGCTTCACTCCTCTTTCTTCGTGCTGGCGCTGGCCTCCGTGCTGCTGGTCGTGCGGGGATGGTTCAGGCCGAACTGGGCCGGCGCCGCTCTCGGAGCGGGTCTGAGCGCCCTCGCGCTCATCCCCTGGGTCGAGGCGGTCGTCGCGAACCCCTCCCTGCTGCCCGGGAACAAGGGCTTCCTCTTCCGCGGGCTGATCCTCGTCTTCCCCCTCCTGCGCGGGGTCCTGTACTGGCTGCGCTACTCCTCGCTCTCCTTCGGCGGCGAGATGACGGACTTCGACGTGGCCCCCTGGCTCGCAGGCGCGGGCCGAT
>JALHTD010000136.1 GCA_022865555.1 Thermoanaerobaculaceae bacterium
CCAGAATCGAATCGCGTTGCAGTAGTAGATGGGCAGGAATTTATCGTACCCGAGCGCGGCGGCGGCCGCTCCGCCCTCGTGGACGAAGCGGCTGGCAGGCCAGTAGAGGATCCTGCCCTGCTGCAGGAGGCGGGCGCAGAGGTCCACATCCTCGAACCAGGCGGGGATGAACGTCTCATCGAAACCGCCTACGCCGAGGAAAGCTTCGCGCCGCACCGCCAGCGCGGCGGCGGCAGGCTGCTCCACTTCGAACGGTTGACCCTGGTCCCGGTCCAGGTACCGGTCCCGGGCGAGCCAGCGGTTGCGGGGGAGCGCCCGGTCGATGAGGAGCATCTCCCGGGCGACGTGTCCGAGGGTGGGGAGGCGGCGGAGCTGGTGCACGCGGAGGTTATGGCGCACGGAAGGGTCATCCACGAGCAGCCGCGGGGCGACGGCCACCGCTCCGGGGTGCTCCGAGAAGGCGGCCAACAGCGGCCCGAACGGTTCATCTACCGCTCGCGTGTCCGGGTTGAGCAGCAGAACTATGTTGCCGTGCGCTGCCGCAACGCCCTGATTCGCTGCAGGACCGAAGCCACGGTTGGTTGCGTTTCGGATGAGCGTGGCGCCGGGCCATGCGGCAAGGACCTCGGCAGCCGGGAACTCGCGGCTGGCGTTGTCCACAACGACCAGCTCCACGTCGAGACCCGCTGCCGCGCGGGCTGCCGCCAGGGAGCGCACGCACTGGACGAGCTCCGGCCCGGGTTCCCACGCCACGATTACGGTTGACAGAGAGGGCGTTGCGGACGGCTCGGTCATGCCGGAACCATTCGGTCACCGGCGGCCGAGGAGCCTCTGGACCGCCTGGTAAACCTTCCAGGTGCGAGACTTCTCGATGACGCTAAAGTGTTGCTTGAGGTTTTCGAGCTGCGGCTCCAGCTCGCTCAGCCTGCCCTCGGCCTGGCGCAGCCGCAGCCGCGTCGCCTCGACGTGGCGCTCGTAGAACCTCGCCCAGTCCTTTCCTCCGACCCACTCCCGATGCTTGTCGAAGAACCGGGCGAGGTGCGGCCACCGGTGGTCCCCGGCGGTCCCCTTGCCCTGCTGCAGGGGCGGGCAGACGTGGTAGGTCGCGGTGACGTCCGCGCAGTGGTGAAGCCGGGTGCGGTGCGCCAGGCGCAGGAACAGGTCCCAGTCCTCGAAGTACTCCAGGTTCGGGTCGAAGCCTCCGACCTCGATCGCGAGCCTGCGGTCCATGAGTACGGCCATGATCGGGAGCGTGCTCTCGAAGAACAGGCGCGAGCGATCCAGGTCGCCGCCGAACACCGTGCGCTCGACCACGCGGTATCCGCCCGAGCCGTCGGGCTGCTCCGTGAGGCACTCCACGTCGGAGTAGGCGACCCGCACGCCCTCAGCCTCGATCGCGCCGACCAGGGTGTGGAGGTGGCCGGGACAAAACTCGTCGTCGTCGTCGAGGAAGTTGACCAGCTCGCCGGTTGCGGCCTCGAGCCCCGCCTGGGCCGCGCGCGATCTCCCCACGCTGTCGGGGTGGTTGACGAGGAAGATCTCCAGCTCGTTCTCGAACTTGGCCAGCACCGGCGAAGGGTCCTCGCCGCCGTCGTTGACCACCACGACCTCCAGCCGTGGATAGGCCTGGGCCGCGACGCTGGTCAGCGCGCGGCGCAGGAAGCCGGGGCGGTCCTTGGTGCGGATCACGACGCTGACGCTGGGCGTTCCGGCCGCGACGGTGCCGGGAGAGTGCGGTTTGCCGAAGCGTCTCACGGAAGCCGAGGCGCCGACGGTCTCGACGGTGCCGGGCCTGATTCGTCGCAGGTCCTCCCGCAGCGCGGCGAGGGAATCCGTTCCGATGCCGGCCTCGGAAAAGCGCCTGAGGGTCGCGTGGAGGTCACAGAGAGCCCGCGCCTCCTCGACCGCGACCTGGTGCTCCCACGCGGGGTCCCAGCCCTCCGAAAGGAACGTCTCGACGGGGAACCGCCTGCTGACGACGGAGGCAGACATGCCCGCGAGCTGCAGGGCCGCAGCTTCGGCGGCGGTGTTGACTTCCGCCGGCCAGGGGCCCCCGACCTTGTCGTCGGCGATGCCGGCCGTCGAGACCAGGGTGCTGAGCGCGCTGCGGTACTCCTCGCCGAGTGCAGTCGGCGGTGACGCGAACGCGCCGAAGAGCGGCAGGATCTCCTCGTCGGTTCTCCGCCGGTCGGCCTGGACCCTCTTTCTCCTCTGCCGCAGGCTGGGTACGTAGCTCGAGAGGTCCGCGAGGGCCCGCAGGTGGGCGACGGCCTCGGTGCTGACGAAAGGCCTGCCGAGGTTCCGCAGCGAGTCGCTGGAGGACCATGCACGCAGGAACGTGAGCGTGGCGGAGAGCAGGAGCATGACCCCCATCCGCTCCTGGTGGTAGTTCTTGAACACGGTGGAGAGCGCGTTTCTCTCGGTGAGGTACCGGACGAGGACCGTTGGTTCGTCCCCCCACGAGCCGTGACGCTTGTGCCGCACGACGGCGTCGGGGGCGAACCAGGTGGGGTGCCCGAGCAGGGAGGCGCGCCAGCCCAGATCCACATCCTCGAAGAAGGAGAAGTAGTCGGGGTCGAAGCCGCCGATCCCGATGAACGTCTCCCGGTCGAACATCAGGGCGCCGGCGCAGCCGAAGAGCAGGGGAGCCTCCGCGAACTCGCGACCCTGCGCGCTTTCCCAGAGGCCGCGCTGCCAGGCGTGCCCCGAGAAGAAAGTGTCCGCACCGGCGAAGTCGATGCGAGTCCCGTCCCAGCTCATGATGCGGCCGGCGAGGGCTCTTGCCTCGGGGTGCGCCGAGCGTGCGCGGTGGAGCGCCGAGAGGAAGTCCGGCCCGACGCGGGTGTCGTTGTTCAGGAAGGCCACGTGCTCGGAGCCGCACATCGCGGCGGCCCGGTTGTAGGCGCGGGAGAACCCGAGGTTCGCCTCGCTCTCCACCACCCGCACCCAGGGGAAGCGCTCGGCCACGTGCCCGACCGAGCCGTCGGTGGACGCGTTGTCGATGAGCCAGACCTCGTCGCGGGCCGCCGCGTCGCGCGGCTGGCCGGGCCACCCGGGGATGAAGACGTCCTGCGCCCCGAGCGAGCCGAGGCAGTCGTCCAGGTGCTCGCGACCGTTGTAGTTGAGAACGAGCACCGTGGTACGGGCGGGAGCAGGACCCGTCGGTTTTGTGTCGCCCACGTGTGCATCATAAAGGCAAAGTGCCGGATCCCGCCACTTCCGGAGGGTTGACCGCCCCGGTCGGGGCTTCTATGCTCGCCGCCACCGACCATGCGCCGGCGTGTCACAGCGCGCCGGCGCAATCCAGGCAGGAGGCAGCGATGAACGGCGTCTTCCGCGTACCCCAACCGACCAACGAACCGATCCGTGCCTACGCTCCCGGCTCCCCGGAGAGGCGCTCGCTCAAGGCAAAGCTCGCCGAGATGCGCGCGCGGGAGATCGAGATCCCCCTGGTCATCGGGGGCGAGGACGTGCGGACAGGAAAGCTCGGGACGTGCATCGTCCCCCACAACCACAAACACGTGCTCGCCAGGTACCACAAGGCGGGCAAGGCGCAGGTCGAGAGGGCGGTGACGGCCGCCCGCGAGGCGCGTTCGAGCTGGTCCCGCATGCCCTGGTACGACCGCGCCGCGATCTTCCTCAAGGCCGCCCATTTGCTGGCGGGACCCTTCAGGGACGAGGCCAACGCGGCCACCATGCTCGGCCAGTCCAAGACCGTCTTCCAGGCCGAGATCGACTCGGCGTGCGAGCTGATCGACTTCTGGCGCTTCAATCCGTACTTCATGCAGAAGGTCTACGGGGACCAGCCGAACTCCTCGCCTGGGGTGTGGAACCGCGTTGAGTACCGCGCCCTGGAGGGGTTCGTGTTCGCGGTCACGCCGTTCAACTTCACCTCGATCGGTGGCAACCTGCCGACCTCGCCGGCGATGATGGGTAACACCGTCCTCTGGAAGCCGGCCTCCACCGCGGTCTACTCGGCCTACGCCATCATGCGTGTTCTCACGGCGGCCGGGCTCCCGCCCGGGGTGATCAACCTTGTGGTCGGCTCGGGCGGCGAGGTGGGGGATCCGGTCCTGGCCTCGCCGGAGCTGGCGGGGATCCACTTCACCGGCTCCACGGTCGTCTTCCAGCAGATGTGGAAGACCGTCGGCGCCAACATCGAATCGTACCGCTCCTACCCGCGCATCGTGGGTGAGACTGGTGGCAAGGACTTCGTGTTCGCCCACGCCTCCGCCGACGTGGACGCGCTCGCGACCGCGCTGGTGCGCGGTTCCTTCGAATATCAGGGGCAGAAGTGTTCCGCGGCCTCGCGCGCCTACATCCCCAAGTCGCTCTGGCCCAGGGTCAAGAAGGCGCTGCTCGCGCAGATCGCTGAGATCAAGATGGGGGACGTCGAGGACTTCACCAACTTCATGGGCGCGATCATCGACAAGAACGCGTTCGGCGTCATCAAGAGCTACATCGAGTACGCGAAGAGGTCCTCGGAGGCCGAGATCATCGCCGGCGGGGAGTGCGACGACAAGGTGGGGTACTTCATCCAGCCCACCGTCGTGCTCACCACCAACCCGAAGTTCAAGCTGATGCGGGAGGAGATCTTCGGGCCCGTGCTCACGGTGTTCGTCTACCCGGACAGGGAGGTCGACAAAGCACTGGAGCTGTGCGACACCGGCTCGCCGTATGCCCTCACAGGCTCGGTGTTCGCCACCGACCGCCACGCGATCCTCAAGGTTGCCGAGCGCCTGCAGGGCGCCGCGGGGAACTTCTACATCAACGACAAGCCCACCGGGGCGGTCGTTGGCCAGCAGCCGTTCGGCGGCGCCCGCGCCTCCGGTACCAACGACAAGGCCGGCTCGATGTGGAACCTCATCCGGTGGGCGAGCCCGCGCGCGATCAAGGAGACGCTCGTCCCGCCCACGCACTTCGC
>JALHTD010000137.1 GCA_022865555.1 Thermoanaerobaculaceae bacterium
AACAAAGACCTCCTGAACATCCTCGATAAGTTCCCAACCCTTCGGTTCTCCAAGCTGCTGTTCAGTTTGCTTTCGTGCGTACCAAGCCGGGATTTGGTGCCCCCACCAGAGCTGGCGCGAGATGCACCAGTCGAGGATGTTCTCGAGCCAGTTCTCATAGGTGGAGACCCAGAACTCCGGGATCAGCCTCACCTCGCCGGTGCGCACGGCGTCGAGGGCACGGTCGGCCATCGCTCGCATCGAGCAGAACCACTGCTCGGAGAGGTACGGCTCGACGACCGTGTCGCAGCGCTGGCAGTGGCCCACCGCGTGGCGGTGCGTCTTCTCACCGCGGCGAAGACCCTTCTCCATCAGGGCCGCGAGCACCGACTTGCGGGCGGCGAAGCGGTCCTGCCCCGCGAACGGGCCGCCGTTTGAGTTGATCGTTCCGTCCTCGTTGAGGATGTTGATCCTCTCGAGGCGGTGCCGCTCACCGGTCGCGAAGTCGTTGGGGTCGTGGGCAGGCGTGACCTTGACGGCGCCGGTCCCGAAGGCGGGGTCCACCAGCACCTCGTCGCCGATGACGGGGAACCCCCTGTCCAGCAGAGGGTGCTGAACCTGGCGGCCGATCAGGTTGCGGTAGCGGTCGTCCTCCGGGTGAACGGCGACCGCGGTATCTCCCAGCATGGTCTCGGGTCTCGACGTGGACACGACGATCTCGCCGCCGTCCACGAGGGGGTATGCGAAGTCCCACATCCCGCCGTCGATCTCCTTGTGGACGACCTCGAGGTCGGAGAGCGCGGTCAGGCAGCGCGGGCACCAGTTGATGAGCCGGTGCGCGCGGTAGACGAGCTTCTCACCGTAGAGCGAGACGAATGCGCGCCGCACCGCGTGCGAGAGCATCTCATCCAGCGTGAATCGCTCGCGCGTCCAGTCGCAGGAGGCGCCGAGCGCCTTTGCCTGGTACGAGATGTTGTCCTTGTACTGCGCCTTCCACTCCCACATGCGAGCGAGGAACTTCTCGCGCCCGAGCTCGCGGCGGCTGGTGCCCTGCTTGGCGAGCTCGCGCTCCACCATCACCTGGGTCGCGATCCCGGCGTGGTCGGTGCCCGGCAGCCAGAGCGCGTTGAAACCCTGCATGCGGCGCCAGCGGATCACCAGGTCCTGGAGCGTGAACTGCAGGGCATGCCCGATGTGCAGCTTGCCCGTCACGTTCGGCGGGGGGATCAGGATCACGAACGGCGGCTTGTCCGACGGCAGCTCCGGGGTGAACGCGCCGGACGCCTCCCAGGCGGCATACCACTTCGCCTCGAACGAGGCGGGGTCGAATCGAGTTGGCAGCTGTTCCGGACCGCTCACACCACCCCCCGCGCACCAGTCTGAGCGCGAGTCTAGCATCCTCGGAAAAGACCTGAAGGCGTGAAAGCCTGAAGATTTCAAAGTGCTGCCCGCAAGCCTTCAAGCCTGAAGGCCGGTTGGTCGGTCACGCCTTCGAGACTGGGTGGCCGACCCACGTGGCGTGTCTCTAGAACAGAGAGCTGAAGGGGCCCTGGGGCGGGAGCAACGCGAGCGCCTCGTAGACCGCCGCCGCTTCGCGCTCCCCGATCGCGACGTCGAGCACCACGCCGCCCATCCGCGGGAGCACCCAGCCGACGCGTCCGCCCTGCCGCTTCTTGTCGCGGGCCACGAAGGGGGCGACCGAGTCCCACGGCAGCCCTTCGAGGTCGGGCAGCGGCGCGAGGTTCTGGATCCTCTCCGCCCACGTCTGCGCCTCGGCCGTGGAGAGCAGGCCGCGGTCGCGCGACAGGCGCAGCGCCGCCAGAAGGCCCCATGCCACCGCCTCCCCGTGGAGGAATCGGCGAAACTCGCCTGCCCCCTCGATCCCGTGGCCGAGCGTGTGTCCCAGGTTGAGGGCCTGACGCGGGCCGCTCTCGCGCTCGTCCATCGAGACGATGTCCGCCTTCACCCGCACGCAGCCGACGACGAGCTCCCAGGCTCGCAGCGGGTTCCCGGCCGCCACCGGAGCCAGGTGGCTGTCCAAGACCGGCTCCAGGGCGGAGGGCGCGATCATGGCCGACTTGATGACCTCGGCGAGACCCGAACGCATCTGACGCAGGTGGAGCGTCGCCAGCACCAGGGGATCCGCGATCACCGCCCGAGGCGGCCAGAACGCGCCCACGAGGTTCTTGCCGACGTCGAGGTCGATGCCGGTCTTGCCGCCGACCGCTGCGTCCACCATTCCCAGCAGGGTGGTTGGCACCGCGAGCCAGGGGATGCCGCGCAGCATCACGGCGGCGGCAAACCCGACGAGGTCCGTGATCACTCCACCGCCCACCGCAACCAGCACGCTCTGGCGGTCCGCCTCATGCGCGACGAGCCAGCGCAGCACGTGCTCCAGGGTGGGCCACTGCTTGTGCTCCTCGTCAGCGGGCAGCTCGAGGTATGCGGCGTGCAGTCGCTCGCTTATCTCGGAGCCGTAGAGCGGCCCCACGTTGGTGTCGCTCACCACGTAGACCTGGCGCCCCGCCACGTGCGGCGTCGCCAGCTCCGGCAGATCGGCGAGTATGCCTTCGCCGACGTGGTAGGGGGCCTTCTCGGCTCCGGCGTGCAGCTCCAGCGTCATCATGCCCCCTCCGAGCGACGCCTCAGGATGCGAACCGCGACCATCGCGGCGCCGAAGCCGTTGTCGATGTTCACAACGGCGACGCCGGGTGCGCAGGCGTTGAGCATCGCGAGCAGGGGCGCGAGGCCGCCGAACGCGGCACCGTAGCCGACCGAGGTCGGCACGGCCACGACAGGGCCAGGGACCAGACCGGCGATCACCGAGGGCAGAGCGCCCTCCATGCCGGCCACGGCGATCACGACCCCGGCCCGGCGCAGCCCCTCCACGTGCGAGAGCAGTCGGTGCAGCCCCGCCACACCCACGTCCTGAACGCGCGTAACCGAGGCGCCCAGCGCGCCTGCGGTGACGGCAGCCTCCTCGGCCACCGGAAGGTCCGAGGTGCCGGCGCAAACAACCGCGACCTCGCCGCACGGGGTTGGCGTCCCGGCCAGAACCACCATGCGCGCTTCGGGGTGGTGCACGGCGGTGGGAACCGCCTCCACGATCGCCCGGGCGTGGCTCTCGTCCGCACGCGTGGCGAGCACCGGCCCGCCGCCGGCGGCAAGGGCGGCGAAGGCAGTCGCGGCCTGCCGCGGGCTCTTACCCGCGCAGAAGACGGCCTCCGACTCGCCGGTCCGCAGGGCACGATGGGTGTCCACCATCACGCCCTCGCCGACCCGGTACGGGAGGTGGGCGAGCTCCTCGGCCGCTTGCGCGGGAGAGAGCTCACCGCGAGCCACGCGCTGCAGAAGTTCGCGAAGGGTGTGGGCCTGCACCATGGAATGATAGCTACTCCACCAGGACCCTGGGCAGCGACGGCGAGAGACGGGCCAGGATCTCGTAGTTGATGGTACCGGCGTTCTCGGCGAGCTCCTCAGCGGTGACGCGCTCGTCACCGTCCGCCCCGATCAGGGTGGCCACGTCACCGTCCCGCAGGTCCGGGATGTCGGTCACGTCCACCATGAAGATGTTCATGCAGACGCGCCCCACGACCGGGGCGGCACGGCCGCGCAGCAGCACCCTGCTGCGGCTGGAGAGCGCCCGGGGGTAACCCTCTGCGTATCCGACCGGCAGCACCGCGATCCGGCTGGCGCGGGTCGGGCGGTAGGTAAGCCCGTAGCCGATCGGCGCACCCGCCTCCACCTCCTTCACCTGCCCTGCCCGTGCTCGCCAGGCCAGGACCGGCTCGAGCTTGACGCCGTCGCGTCCGTGCTCGAGCAGCCACGAGAGGTGCGTTTCCTTCGATGGCCAGTGGCCGTAGAGCGAGATGCCGACCCTTACCATCCCGAAGTCGGCCTCGCGGAAGAGCAGCGCAGCGGCCGAGCACGCTGCGTGCACCCACCTCACCGCGCCCACCTGCTCCTGCACCGCCGCCGCGGCACCCCGGAAGCGCTCGAGCTGGAGGTACGCGTACGTGTGGTCTGTGGTGTCCTCGATGTTGGCGAAGTGCGTGGCAACCCCGGCCACAGTGAGCCCGGCGCTGCGCGCAGCGGCGGCGAGTTGCCCCGCCTCCCCAGGGTTCACCCCCTGGCGGTGGGTGCCTGTGTCGACCTTGACGTGCACCGCAAGAGAGCGCCCCAGTCGACGTCCGTGAGCCGCCAGGGCCTCGAGCACCTGGTACGAGGAGAGGAGCACGTGAACCCCGGGGTCGACCACATCGGCCACCTGCTGCGGCGTGAGGTAGCCCATCACCATGATGGGAAGTTCCACCCCCATCCGGCGAAGCGCGGCGACCTCGTCCGCCGTGTGAACCCCGAGCATCTCCACACCGGACGAAACGCACACCCGGGCGACCTGCTCCAACCCGTGGCCGTACGCGTTGGCCTTCACGACCGCGAGGATGGCCGTCCCCGGGTTGAGCAGGCGACGGAAGAGCGAGATGTTGTGCTCGAGCGCGCCTCGGGAGACCTCGATCCAGTTGGTCAGCCCGGCAAAACGGTCGTTCTCCACGCCCCGAAGTGTAGCCCGGATCGCCACGATTCGCTCGGTCGCGGCTAGAATGCACCGCGATGGAACGGGAAGGATCCCCCTGGCGGGAGCGGATGCGCGTGCGCCGGAACCGCACGGTTGCGCTGGGGAAGGTTCTCCGCCGGCGCTACTCGCGGCTGTTCTGGGCCGTGCACTCGACGTGGGCGCTGTTCACCGGTGGCCTCGTGCTGGTCCTGGCGCACAACAGGTACGGTTTCCTCCCCTGGGTGGTGCTCTTCCTCACGCTGACCTGGGCCTCGACGCTGCTCTTCTCCCGCTTCGCGGTCGGAAGGGAGTCACCCAAGCTCCGCTTCGCCCAGGGCTTCGTGTCCTACCTCACCCGGGTGATGTACCAGGAGACGCTGTTCTTCCTGCTGCCGTTCTACTTCTACTCCACGACGTTCCCGTCGTGGAACAGCGGCTACGTGGTTGCCCTGGCCGGCCTCGCGGTGTTCTCGTGCTTCGACGTTCTGTTCGACCGGCTGCTGCGAACCAGGCGTCCGTTCGCCGTGGGCTTTTTCGCGGTCGTGACCTATTCCGCCCTGCAGTTCTTCCTGCCTGTGCTCCTGCACGTGCAGATCCACAACGGCGCCTACGTGGCCGCCGTGCTGGCTTTCGTCGCCGCGCTGCCCGTCGCCTACTCGTGGCAGGAGTTGCGACAGGCGCGGCGCCTGGCGCTCATGGGCCTGGCACTCGCGGCCATCATCGGGGTCCTGAAGGTCGGCCGTGCGCTGGTGCCCCCCGTCCCGCTCCGGCTGACCGGGCTGAGCTTCGCGGCTAACATCGACCCCACCACGTTGCAGC
>JALHTD010000138.1 GCA_022865555.1 Thermoanaerobaculaceae bacterium
AGCACCCTCGCCTCCGCGAGCGTGATGAGCTTGGATCCGGGGAGGACGCTCATCGACCGTCCCTGCATGCGCGCACGGCGTGCGCGCCCCACATCGAGACTTGCACGGCGTGCGCGCCGCACATTGCCAGATGCCACGTGGCTTCAGTCATGGACGAAGGGCGCCTGGTCGATCGCGTGGTGCAGCTCGTCGCGGGAGACCGTGGCGGTGCCGAGCTTGGTCACGACGACCCCGCCCGCCAGGTTGGCGATCACGGCGGCATCCTCGGGCCGCGCTCCCGCCGCAAGCGCCAGCGTGAGGGTCGCGAGCACGGTGTCGCCCGCGCCGGTAACGTCCGCCACCTGGTCGGCCCCAAACACCGGGAGGTGGACCGCGGGCCTGTCCTTCTCCACGAGGGTCAAGCCGTCGCTCCCGCGGGTCGCCGCGATGAAGCGGGCGCCGAGCCTCGTACGGAGAGCCTCCGCCGCGCTGGCCACCGCCACGTCCCCAACCGGCAGCCCGCCGGCGACCGCCGCCAGCTCCTCCAGGTTCGGCGTGGCGCCGTCCACCTGGCCGAGGCCCTCGAGCCCGAACCGTGAGTCCGCCACGATGGGCGCCCCGGAAGGCAGGCCCGCGCGCAGCCGTGCCACGCCTTCCGCCGAGACGACGCCGTAGCCGTAGTCGGAGACCGCGGCGGCGTGGGCGCCAGGGGCAACGCGCGCCAGCGTTTCGAGAAGCTCCTCGCGCCAGCGGTTGTGGCGCGGGAGGTGGTCCTCTACGTCGTAGCGGGCCACCTGGTGCTTGAGCGACGCCACCCCGCCGGCGAGGAGCCGCACCTTGGTGACGGTCCGGAACTCCGGCAGCACAACGATGCCGGAGACGTCCACCCCGAGGCGGGAGAGCACCTCGAGCAGGCTCGCGCCCGCCTCGTCTTCGCCCACCACGCCGGCCGGCAGGACGGTCGCGCCGAGGGCGGCCAGGTTGGCGAGGGCGTTCGCGCCGCCGCCCGGAATGTCGCGCTGCCCCTCGTAGCGCAGGATGATCACGGGCGCCTCGCGCGAGATGCGCTTGGGTGTGCCGAGCACGAACCGGTCCAACACCAGGTCGCCGTAGAGGACGACCCGGCGCGACGGGAAGCGCTCGACCAGCTCGTGGAGACGGGCTCGCGCGCTCACGCTTGGGATTCTACCTCGGCGGAGCCCAGAACCGGCCTGAGCAAATCCTCGAAGCTGCCGAAGAGCGGCACGGCCTCCACCTCGAGCCACGCCAGGCGGGCGGCGAGGTCGGACGGCAGCTTCACGATGTCCTTCGCCGTCGTGACCACCAGGGCGCCGCTTCGGTCGGCCTCGGACAGGACCGTCTCCACCTCCCGACGCGAGTAACGGTGATGATCGGAGTAGAACTTCATGTCCAAGATGTTCGCCCCGAGGTCGCCGAGCGTGTGGATGAAACCCTGCGGGGACGCGATCCCCGCCATCGCAAGCACCGCCACGCCGTTGAGGGTCTCGGCGGGCTGCCGGTCGGCGCCGCGGTGCAGCCCGCGCGCCGCCAGTTTGGTTGCGATAAAGGTGGCGTTCGGGGCGTACGGCCCGAGCACCGCCATCGCGGCCAGCGCCTCGGTGCGGTCGGCCGCCCGGCTGAGCACGACGGCGTGCGCACGGGCCAGCGCGTTGGGGTGCTCGCGCCGCGGGGACGTGGCGCAGAACGGGTCCGAGGCCTCCACGGCCACAATGTCGAGGTCGCGCGCGAGGCGCCAGTGCTGGAAACCGTCGTCGAGCAGGAGGTGGGTCGCGCCGGTCTCGCGCACCGCGGTGGCGGCCCCGCGCACACGGTCGGGGTCCACCACGATGGGGACGTCTGGCAGCGCCCGCGCGAGCAGCGCCGGCTCGTCGCCGGCCTGCTCCCAGCTCGCCTGGCGCTCCTGCCAGAGCAGCACGGGCTGGCTCGAGCGCCTCCGGTAGCCCCGGGTGAGGATCGCGGGGCGGGCGCCCGCGGCCAGCAGGGTGCGAGCGAGCGCCGCCACCAGCGGGGTTTTCCCGGTGCCGCCGCAGGCGATGTTGCCGACCGAGATGACCGGCACCGCGGCCCGCTCGCTCTTGCGCAGTCCGAGCCGGTAAGCGGTGCGCGCCGCGGCGTTGACGGCCTCCAGGATGTCCGTGAAACCCAGCAGCCAGGCGGGCCACTGCCTCATGCCAGGAAGCGCTCCAACGCGTCCATCGTACGGGCGGTGGCGCCGGCATGCCGGGCCAGAAGCTGTAGACCGGCCGCGCCGGCTGCACGCGCCGCTTCCCCGTCGGTGAGCCAGCCGTCCAGGGCGGCGGCGAGCTCCCCGGCCGAGTGCACGACCCTGGCCGCGCCCGCCGCGATGAAGTGCTGGTAGACGGCGTGGAAGTTCCGCACGTGCGGGCCGGTGAGCACCGGCACCCCGAAGCGCGCCGGCTCGATGGGGTTGTGCCCGCCGGTGCCGACCAGCGAGCCGCCGATGAACGCGACGTCCGCGAGCCGGTAGAGCGCCGCCAGCTCGCCCACGGTGTCGAGCACGACGACGGCGCACCCGGCCGGCGCCTCCGACAGAAGCGTTCGGCGCACCACCGGGAGCCCCCCGGCAGCCGCCAACTGCACCACGTTGGATGCCCGCTCGGGGTGGCGGGGCGCGAGCAGCAGGAACGGCCGCCGCTCCGCAGGGATCCGTTGCACGGCCTCGAGCACCTGCTCGTCCTCGCCGATCATCGTCGAGCCGGCGATCAGCACCCGGCGACCCGCGGCGATTCCGCGCAGCTCTTCGAGCGCTCGCGGCGTGGCGCCCGGCGGCGCGGCGTCGAATTTGACGTTGCCGGTCACACGGACGCGGTCGGCCGGCACCCCGATCTCCGTCAGGCGCTCGGCGTCCTGGTCGGTCTGAGTGAGCACCAGGGTGACCGGCCGAAGCAGCGGCCGCAGGAGGCGGCGCATCGCCCGGTACCCCCGGAACGACTTGTCCGAGACGCGGGCGTTGACCAGCGCAACCGGGATCCCCCGCGCGCCGCAGGTCGCGAGCAGCTCCGGCCAAAGCTCGGTCTCCACCAGAACCACCAGGCGCGGCGCGGCGGCGTCCATCAGCCGCCTCACCGGACCAGGCATATCCACCGGGAACGGCAACGTCACGTCGGCGAGCTGCGCCCCTGTCGCCATCGCCAGGCCGGTCGAGGTGGTGGCGGAGAGCACGAGCGGCAAGCCGGGGTGGCGGCGCCGCAACTCGGCGAGGAGTGGCCTCGCCACGGCCACCTCACCCACCGACACGGCCTGCACCCAGACTCCGCCCCGCGGGATCGCCGGAAGGCACCAGCCGAGCCGCTGCGCCCAGGGGGGCCGCTTCTTGCCGCGACGGCGGTCGGCGACCAGCAGGAAAGGCGCCAGCAAGGGGAGGGAGACCGCCATCAAGGCGCGGTAGAGCCACAGTGAGGGGGGCGCCATTCGCGCGAGTTTACCCCGGTGGGCGCGTCGTTGCCATCCGGACTGCGCCGGCGAGTACCATGGCGGGGTGAGCACCGAGACCCCCGACCTCATCTATCTGGACTGCAACGCAACCACGCCCGTGGACCCCCGCGTCGCCGACGCGATGGTGCCCGTGCTGCGCGAGGTGTACGGGAACCCGTCCTCGGGACACCGCCTGGGCCGCAACGCGCGCGAACTGGTGGAGGCTGCACGTGCCGGGGTTGCGGCCTGTCTCGGTGCGGCACCGGAGGAGGTCCTGTTCACCAGCGGCGGCTCGGAGTCCGACAACTGGGCGCTGCGTGGCGCGGTGGCCGCACGCGGCGGGGGCCACGTCGTGGTCTCCGCCGTCGAGCACCCAGCGGTGCTCGAGACCGCCCGGGCGATGGAGCGCGAGGGGCGCATCAGGCTCACGGTGATCGGCGTGGACCGCTTCGGACAGGTTGACCCCGAGGAGGTCGTCGCCGCCCTCGCGCCGGACACCGTCCTCGTCTCGGTGATGCTGGCCAACAACGAGGTCGGGACGCTGCAGCCGGTGGCCGCGATCGCCGGGGCGTGCCGGCGCAGGGGCGTGCTCGTGCACACGGACGCGGCGCAGGCGGTGGGCAAGGTTGCCGTGGACGTGCGCGGGCTGGACGTGGACCTGCTCACCGTGGCGGGTCACAAGCTCTACGCACCGAAGGGCGTTGGGGCGCTCTTCGTCCGCAAGGGGGTGACGCTCGAGCCGCTCGTGCGCGGGGCGGGGCACGAGCGCGGCCTGCGCGCCGGCACCGAGAACGTCGCCTCGATCGTGGGGCTCGGTGTTGCGTGCGAGCTGGTCCGCGAGGAGGTGACGGACGAGGGCCCTCGCCTCGCCGCCCTGCGCGACCGCCTGGAGGGCCTGCTCGAACGGGAGTTCCCAGCCCTGGTGCGCCACGGGCACCCGGAGCACCGGCTGCCCAACACCGCAAGCTGCGCTTTCCCCGGTGTGGACGCGAACGCGCTGCTCGCGCTCCTTGCCGAGGAGGTGGCGGCCTCGGCCGGCGCGGCGTGTCACACCGACGCCGTGCACCCCTCTCCCGTGCTCACCGCCATGGGGGTGGACGCCGCGACCGCGATGTCCACGGTGCGCTTCTCGGTGGGCCGCTTCACCACGTCGCGCGACGTCGAGGAGGGCGTGCGCCGCGTGCTGGCCGCCGCACGCTCGATTGCGAGCCCATAGCGGCCTGCCGCTTCGTTGACCCTACATCCCGGCGCGCATCTGGAGCGGTATCGGGCGCTCCCCCTGCGGCGTGCGTACGGTGAGGGTGCCCTCGAGCAGGGCGGGCTCGCCGCGCAGACACGCGGCCACCCCACCCGCGGCGTCGCCGAAGGGGACGTCCTGTTCGATCAGCACGTCGCTGCGCTGGCCCGCCCTCAGCCTGAACCCCGGCCGCCTTGCCGAGAGCACGGTCTGGCTCCCCACGGTCAATCGATACTCGAGGCCGGTGGCGACCACGTCGAAACCGAAGGGGTTGTAGAGCGAGAGCAGCGCGTGGACGGAGACGGCCGAGAGAGAGGGCGTCACCTTGAGGTCGGAAAGCCGCGCGTACGCCCGGTACAGACCGGCCAGCGGCAGCTCCATCTCGCCCGGGTCCCCGAGGTCGATGGTCCCACGCGCCGACAAGACCGGAGCGTTGCCGGCACCGAGCCCCTCCCAGAGGACCGGCATGCGGTTTGGGACGAGACCGAGCACCGCCTCCGGCACGGTGTTCAGCTTGACGTCGAAGTCGATCCGCGTCTCGCCGCTTCCGACCGTCACGTCCGCCGGGGTCGCGAGGGGCACCGAAGCCTCCCCCAGCCGCAGCCTCTGGCCGGAAAGGCCTGACCGCAGACCCTGTGAGGCGGCCGCATGCAGAGTCACGCGCAGGAGGTCGCGGTTCGGCACCTCCACCGTGATGCGCTGCACCCGCAGCGGCGCCGGGGTCGGCGCGACAGCGTGCGCTGCGGCGGCGAGGATCAGAGCATGGACGATCGGCACGTCGTTCTCCCCGCGGGCGAGTGTAGAGCACGCGGGAAGACAACGCTTGTGAATCTTTTCATTTTCTCTTACGCTGCCCGGTCGGAGGTGACCCATGCGCGTGGAGAGGTGGCAGAAGAACGCCCTCGGGCGCGAGGTGCCCACTCGCCTCGACGGCCGCGAGTTCCGTCCCTTCGCCGGGTCGTTCGCCCGGATGCCGGAGACCGCCACGCACCCGGCCCGTATCCCCACCAGGCCTTTCGACGGCGCCTCCAAGGTGACGACCCTCGAGGATGCGTTCTCGGTGGTCCGGGACGGGGACGCGGTGTCGTTCCCGCACTACTACCGCAACGGCGGCGATCGCTTCTTGCGCGCGGTGATCGGCGAGCTCAAGAGACGGGGCCTGAAGGGCATTCGCCTGATCGGGAACGCCTACTTCGGCGAGCTCGACTACCTCGTGGAGGCGGTCAAGGACGGGACGATCGCCTACCTCTACGGCAACCCGTACGGCGGCCTCGCCAAGGCCGCGGCCGCCGGCACCCTGCTCCCCGTGCGGATCATCGGGTGCAGCCACGGCGGGAGGCAGCGCGACATCATGCTCGGGATCGAGCCGGTGCGCCTGGCGGTGTTCCCGGCCCCGGCGGCGGACACTTGGGGGAACGCCTCCGGCGTACTCGGCAAGCCCGAGGAGCGCTGCGGTCCACTCGGGCTGTTCGACGCGGACGTGCGCTACGCCGACTACTCCTGCGTCTGCGCCGGCACGGTGTTCGACCGCTTCCTCACGCACCGCTCGCTCTCGATGGAGTACGTTGACTTCGTCGTGCCGTTCGAGGGCGTCGGCGACGGCGCCGGGATCGGGGCCGGCACGCTCGACCTCGCGCGCGTCATGGGCGGCGAGAATCTCAAGGTCGCCGACCGGGTGATGGCGTTGCTCGGGGCGGCGGGCCTCCTGCGCAGCGGTGTGGCGTTCCAGTCGGGCTCCGGGGCCTCGCTCGCGATCCTGCAGCGCCTCTCAGACCACTTCGTCGAGAACAACCTCAAGGCGTCATTCACCATCGGTGGGATCACCCAGATCCACGTCGAGATGCTGCGCCGGGGTGCGGTGGAGCTGATCATGCACGGGCAGTGCTTCCAGCCCACCGACCTCGTGTTCGACTCGCTGCTCAACGACCCCGGCCACCAGGAGGTCTCGACCTCGATCTACGCGAACCTGGCCTGCAAGGGGACGCTCACGCCGCTGCTCGACTTCGCGCTGCTCTCCTCCGCCGAGATCGACACCGCCTTCAACGTCAACACGGTTACCGGCTATGACGGCCGCTACGTGGGCGGCATCGGCGGGGGGCCCAACGTGGGACGCTCCAAGCTCACGGTCATCTTCACCACGCTGGCGGGTTTCTCCAAGCGGCGCGGCCAGGCCTACCCCTCGATCCGCGAGCGCGTCAACACCGTGACCATGCCCGGCGAGCTGGTGGACGTCGTGATCACCGAGGAGGACGCTGTGGTCAACCCGGCCTCGCGCTCCCCCTACGTCGCGGCGCTTGTGGACAACGCGGGCATCTCGCTCATCTCGATGGAAGAGCTGGCCGCCAAGGCGCTGGCGAAGGCCAAGGAGCTCGGCCCGCTGATGCCCGAGCCTGAGCTCACGGGCGAGGCGGTGGAGATCGTGAAGGCCGACGACGGCTCGATCCTGGACGTCGTGCGGCAGGCGGCGCAGAAGGGGTAGAGGAAAAAGGGGAGAGGTCAGACGGGAAACGAAGCCGCAAGGGCGACCACTCTTCCGGTCTGCCCCTTGCCCTGTTCCTTCTTCCCTCCTTCCTGGTAAGCTCCCGCGGTGCGAATGACGTCACCGCCCCCACCCGCGCCGAGTGCCCCGGGTCACCCGGTGGGCTCTCACGACCGCACCGCAAAGGCGCACCCGCTCCGCGACGCCGCTCTCGCCGTCTTGCTTGGTGTGGGTGCCCTTGTGTGGGTGATGCTCCCCGGGGATGTAGTGGTCGAGTCCCCGTCGTTTGGAGGACCCGCGATCCTCACCCCTGGGGGAGAGCTCGAGGTCGTTGCGCGGGTGGCGGTCCCGTGGGTCACCGCGATCGACTAGCTCGCTCTGGAGAGCGGGACGAGAAGGGTCCCGCTCCCGTTGCGGCGGCCACCCACGCGCTGCGCCCGCCAGACGCTCCTCGCCAGTGTCCCGTCGGACTGCGCACCGGGCAACTACGACGTCGTCGTGAGGGTTGGCAACCGGGAGGCCCGTGCGCACCGCGCCGTGGCCGTGCTCGGGACCATCCCGGAGCG
>JALHTD010000139.1 GCA_022865555.1 Thermoanaerobaculaceae bacterium
ATCCGGGTGACGTACTTGACGAGCATCGTGGTGTCGCCGGCCCGCAGCGTCTCCATGAAGCGCGTCTCGATCTCGCACTGGCCGGGGCCGCCGACCTCGTGGTGGTGGTACTTCACCTCGACGCCCATGGCCTGGAGCGCCATCGTGATGCGGGAGCGGGCGTTGTACAGGTGGTCCTGGGGCGGGATCGCGTGATAGCCCCCGTGGCGCGGAATGTTGTAGCCGCTGCCGAGCTTGCCGCTGCTCCAGTCCGCCTCGGCCGACTCGACCCTGTAGCTCGCCACATTCATGCCGTTCTCGTAGGAAACACCGTCGAAGAGGTAGAACTCAAACTCGGGCCCCCACCGGCTCAGGTCCGCGATCCCGGAACCACGCAGGTGCTCCTCGGCGCGGCGCGCGATGTTCCTCGGGTCGTAGGGGAAGAGGTGGCGGGTGTCCGCCTCCAACGTGACGCAGATGAAGGAGATCGTCGGGATCTCCCAGAACGGGTCCACGAAGCCGGTCTCGAGGTCGGGCACCATCACCATGTCGCCGGCGCTCACGGCCTTGAAGCCGACGCTCGAGCCGTCGAACCCGACCCCCTTCTCCATGAGCGCGGGGGTGAAGCGCGCCGCCGGGACAGTCACGTGGTGCCAGCGCCCCCAGAGATCGCAGAACTTCAGGTCCACCATCTCGATGGCGTTCTCGCAAACGAAGGACTGTGCGTCTTCGAAGCTGTGGAACATGACAGGCTCCTCCGCCCGGCGCCGCGCCCGGGGCGGGGCGTCCCGCGGCGCGAGACACCCGGCGGGCCGCGCCGGGTGTGCCGCTCGTCATCGTATCTCACTAACAAGCCGCCGTCCAAACCCTTGTTCGCAGGCCCATGGCTTCCAACGCCCGCGAACATGGCTTCGGCCCGGCGGGCGCCGGGCCGAAGGTTGCTACGACGGCGATGGGGGCCTACCCGCCTCTCCGGGCCGTCTACCGGTAGGCGAAGAGCATGGCGTAGATGATCCACACGACGATGGCGAAACCGGTGATGAGCGCCGCCCAGCCGAACAGGCGCACCGCCCGGATCACCACCGGCTGGTACGGCTCTTCGAGGTACTTCTCGAGCTCGCCCTTCGCCACGAGCGCCTCGTACTCCTCAGGCTTGTCGCGCTTGAACTCCTCCACCGGCATGCGCCCGGTGAACACCACGATGTCCATCGGGAACTTCTCGGGCCGCAGGTGAGTGTTGAAGAAGTGCACGGTGAAGATGAAGCCCACCGCCAGGAGCGCCTCGTCGCTGTGAATGATCGTGGCGACGTTGATCAGCCATCCCGGCAGCAGGCGGGTGAAGAACTCGGGGAACCAGAGCATCAGCCCCGTGGCGCCGATCACCGCGATGCCCCAGAAGACCGCGAAGTAGTCGAACTTCTCCCAGTAGGTCCAGCGCCCGTAGTTCGGCCGTGGGCCGAGCCCCAGGAACCACTTGACGGAGTACCAGAGGTCCTGGGCGTCCCTCCACCTGGGCAGCATCGTGTTGGGGCCGGTGAACAGCTGCTTCCACTTGAGCCCCTCGCGCTTCTTGCCGCTGAGGACATCGTAGATGTGCGTGACGAAGATGCCGAACATCAGGCAGGCCGCAGCGCGGTGGATGTAACCCGCGCTTTCGAACCCCCCGAACAGGCGGGACACCGCCACCGCCCAGGAGCTGTACGAGAACTTCAGGGTCATCCCGGTCAGCGCCAGGCTCATGAAGCTCACGATCATGGCGATGTGCAGCACGCGGTTGAGCCGCGAGAAGCGGACGTACTGCATGGCCTTTGCGTCGGCCACTACTTCCTCGCCCTTGAGCTCTCGCCGCATCTGCACCGCGCGCGGCAGCCACATCAGGGTGTGCGTGCCGCCGATCACGAACGTGCCGATCAACAGCCCGGTCATCCCCCAGAACGTCCAGAACAGCCAGGGGTACTTGGCCGGGTCGTGGTGGGTTGCGTGAGTCAGGTAGCCGGCGAAGCGGCGGCTCGCGCCGGGGTGGCACTTCCGGCAGGTCGCCACCACGTTCTGGCGGGACAGGTGCGAAGCCGGGTTCGACGGCGGGAGGATGTCGTGCGCCCCGTGGCAGTCGTAGCAC
>JALHTD010000140.1 GCA_022865555.1 Thermoanaerobaculaceae bacterium
GCCGTTGTGGCGCAGCATGCGGCTGGTGCAGGGGCGGTTTGCGAAAGCCTTCAACCGCCGCCGGCGGGTCTTCGGCCCGGTCTGGCAAGGGCGGTACAAGGCACGGCTCGTTGACGATCCGGCCTACCTCATGCAGGCCATCGCCTACGTGCACCTCAACCCGGTGGCGAGCGGCATGGTCAAGGAGCCGGGCTCGTATCGATGGAGCGGTCATCGCCAGCTCCTCGGCCGGGTGCGGGCCGGGTTGGTGGACGTGGATGAGGCGCTGGTGGCGTTTGGCTCCTCACGCCGAGAGGCTCTTCGCACCTACCGAGGCGTGCTCGGGCGGGGTAAGGACGAGGGGTGGATGCACGAGGGGCCGGGGTGGCTGCCGTGGTGGCGACCTGCGAGCGGCCAGGACGACGAGCTGCACCTGGATCCGAGCCGGCCGCGCCTGGACTGGCAGGGCGGCCTCCAGCGTCCGAGCCCGCCGAGGGTGGACGCCGCCGGCGTGGCGCGGGCTGTGGCGACGGTGGTGGACATCCCGGTGGAGGCTCTCGGTGGGAGGAGTCGGGCCGAACAGCTGCAGCGTGCCCGGGAGCTGGTCATGCTGGTCGGGGTCGAGCGCTGTGGGCTGAAGGTGAAGGACCTCGCCGTGGTCATCGGCAGGGGAGCGGGCTCGGCGAGTCGGCTGTACTCAGAAGCGGCCGCCGTGCGGCGCACCAACTCCGCGTTCGCAGCGATCGCGGAACAGGTGACGGAAACACCACGGAAGAGCCAGAAGAAGGCATCTGGGCGACAATCGACGAAATGAGATACCTGGTACCAATGCTGGTACCAATGATGCCAATGCAATGAAAATGATCAGACGGTGGTTCGCGGCACCGGTGGGGGCTCGCCGCCTTCGGAAACCTTGGCCGAGCTCGATCCGGTCCGTCGCAGTTGGCGGAGGCTCGCGAGGACGCTCTCGACGAGCCTGATCTTCTCTTCCCAGGTCGCCCCTTGCCGGCTCCGTTGCCAGGCCGCTTGCCTCGCAAGCAAGGCGGAGACGTCAACCATCGAGGAACCTCGCTTCAAAACGCTGCCATGCTACCGCAAGGCCATGTCGTTCGGCCAGGCCCGCGATCGTTTGGCGACTCACGGCGTCCGACTCCAAGAGTGCAAGCACTCGAGCGAAATCTTTGGCGCGGCCGACGCTCAACGCGATGACCGCAAGGTGGTCGGCACGGACGACTCGCAGCGGGACACCTTCGAATTCGGCGGTCTCGGCCTGCTCCATCGCTTCTTGCGTGAGCGCGCTGAAAGCCGGAATGAACTGGGTCGGCCAAGCGCCGATTCGGACGGCTTCGCCTTCGACCCGCCAACCTCGCTGCCTGCAGTGGTCGTAAATGTGGCGAAGGGGATCGAGAGAGTTGCCTTCCGGGACCGCGACCAGCACATCGGCGTCGAGGGTGGCCACTGGTTCGGTGTAACGCATCTGCGCGATGGCACCGAACAGGGCGTAGTTGTGAACCACGCCGAGCCTCACCATCTCGTTGAGTGCCAGCGCGAGCTCACGCATGACTGAATTCTAGCGCGGTTCCGTTTGTCGGGGTGGCCCGTACGCGCTTCCGGTCGAACCGGGACATGGAGGGGTTCGGCTGCGTTCCGGTGATCGAACGAGCTATACAACCATGCGAGCCTGACCGCCAACCTCGGGCGTGTCGATAGGTACCAGGTATCCCATTCCCATTCGACGGGAGTGGGTACCAGGTATCACCATCTCACCTTGTTGTCGTAGAATGACCCAGCTCTGATTGAGCAGCGGAGGTGGGTGATGCAAGGGCGTGCGAGGCTGTTCGTTTCGGGGCGGTCGATCACGTCTACTGTCGGGTCGCACGGGGCGAAGCCGGTGGCGCCGCGGTTTCTGGCGCGGTAAAATGCACGGAGTGAAGGAAAAAGACGTCACCTCAAGCGTGTATCCCGGGCTTACCGCCGAGGCCGTGCTCGCGCAGGAAACGGCGCTGGCGCGGTTCGCGCGTTGGGAGGCGGACCACCCGGCGCATCTGGAACCCGCCGCCGCGATCGCCGCAGTGGCGGCGCTCTACGACCTGTTGCCGGCCTCCAGCCGCTTTCGCGCTCCTGACCCCTCGGGCGTCATGGCGTTCCACGCGATCCTTCTGCGGGCCAGATCCGCAGCCCCATGACGCAGAGGGCAGGCAGAGGTCTCGCCGGCCCGGCAGATTGCGGTGAGCTACCGTGCAGCTCCATTGATGGATCGGGCGGCTTGTCGCCGGCTAGAACGAGTCGCAAATTCCTGTTCCTGCTTGCTTTCGTGAAGGGCTTCACATACATTGTGCCGCGGGGGGACGCAGTCTGCTGAGCGTGTGCGTTATGGATGCGATGACCATGCCCACCGGGCGCCGCGACGCGTACGAGGTCCTTACCGCACCGATAGTCGTTCTCGTCGGGCACTTCGGGAGCGGCAAGAGCGAGATCGCGCTCAACCTGGCGTTCGGGATGCGGGAGCGCGGCCGCGACGTGAGCCTGGTGGACTTGGACGTGGTCAAGCCCTACTTCCGCTGCCGGTTGGCGCGGGAGGAGCTGCGGTCGAAGGGCATCCAACTGGTCGCCCCCGAGGGTGACCGGTTCTACGCCGACCTCCCGATCATCGTCCCGCAGGTCCGCGGTGCGCTGTCGCGGGCCGACAACGAGAACGCCCGCGTGATCGTGGACGCGGGCGGCGAAGACCAGGGTGCCAGGGCGTTCGGGGCCATGTCGGACCTGGTGGATCCCGCGCGCGCGGAGCTGCTTTTCGTCGTGAACACCAGGCGTCCGTTCGCGGGGGACCAGGCCGGCCTCACGAGCATGCTGCGCGATGTGGAAGCTGCTGCGCGCGCCAAGGTGACCGGCCTCGTCGCCAACACCCACCTGATGGAGGAGACCACGCCGGAGATCGTGCGCAGCGGCCTGGCCGCGGCCCGCGAGCTGTCCGGGGCGACGGGTATCCCGGTGCGGTTTTGCGCCGTCCTGCGGCGCCTGTTGGACTCCCTCGGCGGCGTGGACTGCCCGCTGCTGCCGATCGACCGTCACGTCCTCCCCCCCGAGAAGAGATCGCGCCGGGGCCCCATCGGGCGCCCGATGGGGATCTGAGAAAGGAGAGCATCCGTGCCGAGCGTGATCATCGACAAGGACAGGTGCAAGGGGTGCGAGCTGTGCGTTTACGCCTGCCCTGAAGACGTCCTGGCGATGTCCGACGAGATCAACGCCAAGGGGTACTTCGTCCCGATAGTGGCCCACCCCGAGAACTGCACCGGATGCCGCTACTGCCTCCTGGTGTGCCCGGATGTGGCGATCCAGGTCGAGAACAAGGGGAAGGTCACCAAGCCCCCCGAGTCGCTCACGGGCAAGCCGTTCTCGTACTGCCCGGGGTGCACCCACGGGGTGATCCACCGCCTGATTGCCGAGGTCATGGACGAGCTCGGCATCCAGGAGCGCACGGTGGGCATTGCGCCGGTTGGGTGCTCGGTGCTGGCGTACGAGTTCTTCGCCTGCGACATGCAGGAGGCCTCGCACGGGCGCGCGATGGCCGTGGCCACCGGCATCAAACGCGGGCGTCCCGACCTGACCGTGTTCACCTACCAGGGCGATGGCGACCTGGCCTCGATCGGAATGGCCGAGACCGTGCACGCGGCCAACCGCGGCGAGAAGATCACCGTGATCTTCGTCAACAACGCGATTTACGGCATGACCGGCGGCCAGATGGCTCCGACCACGCTCCCGGGCCAGGTGGCCTCGACCTGCCCGACCGGGCGCGATGTCACGCTGACCGGCTACCCGATCCGCGTGGTCGAGCTGCTGAAGTCGCTCAGGACACCGGCATACCTGGCGCGCGTGACGGTGACCGACCCCAAGAACGTCCTGGCCGCGAAGAAGGCGATCCGGAAGGCGTTCAAGTACCAGCTCGAGGGCACCTGCTTCTCGCTCGTCGAGGTGCTCTCCACGTGCCCGATCGGATGGGGCGAGACGCCGCACGATGCTTGCGGCTGGCTGCAGGAGAACATGGTCCCGTACTACCCCCTCGGCGAGGTCAAGGTGCCCGAGGAGGCGACCGTCCAGGCGGGGAGCTGACCATGCACAACGAGATCGTGATGGCCGGTTTCGGCGGGCAGGGCGTGCTGCTGATCGGCAAGATGCTGGCCTACGCCGGCATGAACGCCGGCAACGAGGTGACCTGGATGCCCTCGTACGGGCCCGAGATGCGCGGCGGCACCTGCAACTGCACCGTGGTGCTCTCCGACCACCCGATCGGTTCCCCGATCTCCAAGCGCCCGCACGCGCTCATCGCCCTCAACCTCCCCTCGCTCGACAAGTTCGAGGACGCGGTGCGGCCGGGCGGGATCATCGTGGTCAACACCTCGCTCATCAACCGGCTCCCGAAGCGCACCGACGTAACGGTCGTCCCGGTGCCCGCCAACGAGATCGCCGTCGAGGTCGGAACCGCCAAGGCGGCCAACATGGTGGCGCTGGGGGCGTTCCTGGGCGCGTCGGGGCTCGTGGACCAGAAGGGCGTGGAGAGCGTGCTCGTGGAGGCGTTCCCCAACAGGCAGAAGCTGATCGAGCTCAACGAGAAAGCGCTGCGGCGCGGGTTCGAGATCGGCCAGGGTCACGCCGCCGCCGTGGCGGCCGGGTAGGGGGCGGGCGATGGCGAAGAAGCTCATGAAGGGGTGCGAGGCGATCGGCGAGGCGGCGATCCACGCCGGATGCAGGCTGTTCTTCGGCTACCCGATCACCCCCCAGAACGAGATCCCCGAATACATGTCGGCGCGCCTGCCGCAGGTGGGCGGCACCTTCGTCCAGGCCGAGAGCGAGGTGGCGGCATCGAACATGCTCTACGGAGCCGCCGGTGCCGGCTGCCGCGTGTTCACGTCGTCGTCGAGCCCGGGGATCAGCCTGATGCAGGAGGGGCTCTCGTACATCGCCGCCGCCGAGCTTCCGGTGGTGGTGGTCAACATCATGCGGGGCGGCCCGGGGCTGGGCGGCATCCTTCCGTCGCAGTCGGACTACTTCCAGGCCACCAAGGGCGGTGGCCACGGCGACTACCGGCTCCTGGTGCTGGCGCCCTCGACCGTGCAGGAGGCCGCGGACCTGGTGATCGATGCCTTCGACCTGGCCGATGAGTACCGCAACCCGGTGATGATCCTGGGCGACGGGCTGATCGGCCAGATGATGGAGCCGGTGGAGTTCAAGAAGGAGATCAAGCCCGAGGATCTGCCCGAGAAGCCCTGGGCCACCACCGGGCGTGCGGGTCGCCAGCAGAACATCATCAACTCCCTCTACCTCGACCCGGAGCAGCTCGAGGCGCACAACTGGGACCTGCACAGGAAGTACCAGAGGATGGCCAAGGAGGTCCGGTACGAGGCGTTCAACACGGACGGCGGCTGCGACGTGCTGATCGTCGCCTACGGGACCGTGGCCCGCATCACGAAGACGGCAATTGATATGGCCCGCGAGAAGGGGCTCAAGATCGGGCTCTTCCGGCCGATCACGCTGTACCCGTACCCGACCGAGGCGCTCGTGCAGACCGCGGAGGGAGCCAAATCCGTGCTGGTGTCGGAGCTGTCCACCGGCCAGATGGTTGAGGACGTGCGCGCCGCCATCGCCGGGCGGCGGCCGGTAGGGTTTTACGGGCGGGTGGGCGGCATGGTGATGGGCCCGGACGAGCTGGTCGAGCAGGCCGAGAAGCTGGTCGCGGTCCACGTCTGACCGGACCGTGCGGGGAACGCGGAGGTGGCGTGATGAACAACCGTGAGGTGGTCCTCGACGTCCTCAGGAAGGCGTACCAGATCGAGGTGGACGGTTACACCTTCTACTCGATGACCGCGGAGCGCGCGGAGAAGCCGGCCGTTGAGGAGCTTTTCACCAAGCTCGCCGAGGACGAGGTCCAGCACCAGGCTTTCCTGCGCACCGTCGCCGGCAACTTCGACGCCAAGGGTGTCGAAGCGTTCAAGCTCAACCTGCGCTCCCCCGAGCTGCGCGCGATCAACCAGGCCGTGTTCACCGCGAAGTTCCGCGAGCAGGCAGCCGGTGCGGAATTCGAGCTTGGGGTGCTGTCCATCGGCATGACCCTCGAGACCAACGCCATCAAGTACTTCTCGGGCGCCGCAGGGAGCGCGACCGAGAAGGAGGTCAAGGAGTTCTACCAGTACCTCGCGGACTGGTAGAAGCAGCACCTCGAGGCCCTGCGGATTCTCTACAACTCCGTGCGCCAGGACTTCTTCGCCGCCGGCAGCTTTGCGCCGTTCTAGCGGCGCCGTGCGGGGGTACGAAGGTGAGATGGTGATACACGGTACCCATTAATGGCGCCCGCTATCGCGCTGTCGGCCAGGATCGCGAGCGCGCCGCCGATGGTCGACACGAGCCTCCGGAACACCACCATGGAGACCGCCGCCCCGCTGACCGCGCCCGCGCAGCCGGTTCGGTCCGACCACCGAGGTCCTCCCTGGCGTGCCTCCGATTCCAGGCGAGGCAAGGGCACGCCCGGCAGGATGCACTTGGCAAGACTCCGCCCCTTTTTCCCATGGCCCAGCCCCTGTGGGACACACTCTCCATGCCCTCAGAGTGCTCCAGGGAATGCCCTGCCAGGAACTTGACAGTCTGAGACCCGCGACCGAGATTGGAGCCAAAGGAACAAGAGACCGGCATCTAGAGGCAGTATGGCTACCATCCCTCCCACGGTGTGCC